>DATIKU010000042.1 GCA_035477215.1 Spirochaetota bacterium
GTCCATATTGCGCCAGTCGCTGCCGTAACTCGCGCGCGTGCCGCTGGTAAGGCTGTAGCCGGCATCCTCGTTATACCCGAATCCAAAGGTCTGGCTTCCTGTGAGTTTTCCGCTTCCCGAAGACTTCGTGGTATAGTCGGCGTTCCATCCCTTGAAGCCTCCCTTCTTGTCCAGTTGTAAACCCAGCCCTATGGTGCCGTAATCGGTCTTTATTCCGGCATTAACCCCAATGCCGCCCTTCTGGCTGTAGCTTAAACCCAGGTTCAGTCCCGGCATAACCGTGGCGGTCACCTGGCCGCCGAAACCCTCCTTCTCGCTGTACGAAAGCCCGAATCCCGCTCCGGTTTTGGTATTGTACCCGGCCCCCACGTTGTAGCCGCCTTTCTCGCTGTAGCCCACACTGGCGTTCACTCCGACGCTCTTCCCAAAGCTCATCGCTCCGCCGAAACCGCCGTCTTTGGTATAGGAGAGATCGAAACTCATCATGCCGCCCGTATACGCGGAAACGAACGCCGAACCAGCAAGGGACCCAACGTTCATGGCAAGCCCCAGCGTTCCCCCCTGGTCGTATGCCTTGTTGGCGTTGATCGCCGCCTGCATTGCCATATACGCGGCTATCGTGGCGCCTCCGGTAAAGAAGCCGCCGACGACGCAGGCCGCGCCGAGCACCGAATTGGCGATGGCAAAATCGCCCTTCGCGTACCACCCGCTCGCCGCAAGCGCCCGACCTTTCATGTACTCCTCGTACGCCTTCGAGAACTTCGCGCCGAGGCGGTCGGACTCGCTCCTGCTGTGCGTGGTAAAGCTCCCGTCATTGCTAAAGATGCTTTCAATCTCGCGGTTAAGGTTCTCGCTCGCCAGGCGCACGTATACGTCGAGCTCGTCGGCGTCCACGTTCATGTAGCTCGCCGGGTCGGTGAAGTCGATCGTCCCCGAAAGGCCTTTAAGCGGTTTCAGCACCACCTTGTTTGTGGCGTAGTCGGCGTAGTCGGCGAAGCGGATCGTTTTCTTCTTGTCGCCGCTGAAGAGGTTCGACTCCTTCACCACCTCGATCTTCCAGCGCCGCGCCGTCTCCTCGCGCAGAAACGGCGCCGCGAACTGGGCGCGCAGGTCCGTGTCCACGCTTTTGTACACGCTTGCGTTCGCTTCAAGAAGCTGTTTATTGAAGTTGTCGATGATCCCCTGCAGCATGTCGGTCACGCGCAGGTTCTGCATCACGCTCATCCGATCGGCGTAGTCCTTCATTTGCTGCGCGTAGCGCGCCTCGAGCGGACCGCTTAGGTTAAGGTTCAAGAGTCCCGCGAAACCCGCCGTCACGTCGAGCGTGTTCATGGTGTTCGAGAGCACTCCTATGGAGGCCGGCGGCGCGTTCTTCAGTGCGTCGCGCACCAGCGCGTCCGCGTCGAAGCTTAGGTCCACGCCCGCCATGTTCTTGCGCCTGATCCCGTTCATGAAGCCGTCTATCCGCCGCGCCATCTCCCCGGCCGAGAGCGCCGCGATCGCCTCCGCCGAGCCCTTCGCACTCTCAGAACGCCACCCGTCCATCGCCGCGGAGAGTGCCTTCTGCTCGTCCATCCAGGCCGCCTCGCCCGCTGTGATCGATTCGCGCGAGGATATCCGCCAGGCCGTCCACCGGTTTAACAGGCGGTTCTGCTGCGACGTCCAGTCGCGAGCGCCACGGTTCCAGATAAAGCCCACGGTCTCCATCCAGCGGTCCTTGCGCTCGTCGAACTTCGCGCGCTGCTTCGCCCACTGCTCTTCCTGGAACGCGGCGTTCTGCGTTACGAGCTCGCCCATAATGCGCTGCTGTACGGCGCTCCCGTCGGCGCTTCGCACCATCTCCGTCACGATCGTGCGGTAGCCGTCGTAGCTTCGCTGCCGTATTTCGCCGTGGCCCGCGCCGAAGCCGCGCGCCGCCGTCATCATCGAATTATACAGCTCCTCCTCGTCGCGAAGCAGCACCGTTGTGTCGTGCGCGCCGCGTGCGATGCTCGTTTGCACGTAGGCGCGGTAGTCGTCGCGGTAGGTTTCTCGCTTCGTGCGGTAGCTCGCGCGCATCGCGCGCGTCACCGCCTCGAGCGAGTACACGCGGTCGTACACGGTGTGAATCTCCCCGTCGGCAAGCGTCGCGGGGTCGAGCGCCGCGCCGCTCTCGTCCTTCATTCGTACGCTCGCGTCGTCAAGCGCGTAGCTCTCCCCCGTCCTCGTGCCGTCCTGGGCGAGGATATATATCAGTTCGCCCTGTTTCTCGGCGCGCATCGCGTAACCGTCCGCGTCGAAACGCGCCTTTTCCCTTCGTAAACTCTCTATATTCACGCTCTCCGCCGTGCGCTCGTGCGTCGAGGACGTCGTCGCGTCGTACAGGTGGCCGAGGTCCTCCCCGGTCAGGCCGTAGGGCGGGTTTGCGAGCACCTTACGGATGTCCGCGAGCGAGCGCGCGTCGTCGAGGGTGCGGTACGCCGTTTCCTTCTCAACCAGTTTTTGCTTTGCTTCGAGAACGTCGGCAAGGCTATCCCCTATCGTATTCCTGGCTTTTTCGTATAATTTATTGTGTCGAATATATTTTTCATGGCGGTCATTTCGCTTGTCGCGCAGATGGTCACAGCGGACATCGCACTTTTCCACACGGCTGGCGTAGCGCCGGTAATCGTTGTAGTTACTCACCATGAGACGGTATTCACTCACCATCGTGTCGATCGTCGCGTGGTCCAGGCGCTCATGGATAGTCTCGATGTCGGCAAACGCGTCCGGCGCGATCTTCGCCTTCGCCTCGAGCACTCTGGGGTGATTCTCGCCGGCGATGCTCGAGGCGTATGTCGCCTTTAACTTTAGATAGTCGTCGTACAGAATGAAGGCGCCCAGGTACTCATCTATCCGCCCCTCGCCCGTCCCGCTTCCCACGATGTGCCCGAGTATCCGGTCGCGCAGGCGAAGCTCCTCCTCCGTCATCTCGAGCGCCCCGTCCACCGTGCGCTTGTTGAACGCAACGCCGTCTTTCGACGCCGTGTACGCCGAAAGCGCGTCCGCGTACTCCTTCCTCGCCGCCGAGAGCTTCTCCTCCACGAGCGCGTACACCTGGGCCGTGCGCGCGTAGCTTTCAGTCTTGCGCGCGAGGTCCGCGCAAAGCGCCGAGTAGGCCGCGTTGGCGCGAAGTTGTGCGAGCGTCTCCTGGGACTCCTTTTTCGCCCTGACCGCCTCGTACGCCGCACGCGCCTCTTCGTACTGCGCGTTCACTCGGTTGTAGACGTCCAGCGCGTCGGGCGCGGGAAGCTCCGCGTACTCGTTCACGCCGCCGCCCGGCGTGTTTCCGCTGCCCAGGCCCGGGTCGCGCGGGGACGATTCTTTAAGATAAGGCGTGTTCGCGTATTCCCACACGGCGTACGCCTTCTCGAAAGCGAGTTCGCGCTCGCGGTAGAGCGCGTAGCGCGCGGCGGTCGCGTTCATGGCGCGTATATACTCCGCGTTCGCGGCCTCGTAGCCGGCCTGGCGCGCGTCGAGCGCGGTCTTTATCGTACGGTAGGCCTCCTCGGCATTTTTATGCTGCACCGACGCCGCCCCCATGTCCCGCCTCAAATCGTCCGCGTCGCCCCCGAAAAGCCGGTATGTCTTCCCGCGGTCGATTATCCGCTCTTTGTATTTTTCGGTCGCGTATTCCATCGAGGCCAGCTCGCTGGCAAGGCCCGAAAGCGATTCGTTTCCGTACGCGCCGGCGCGGGCGATCACTCCGGAAAGGAGCTCTTCCAGGGCGTTCGCAAACGCGTACTTCCCCTCCGCGTCGCGCGCGTACGTCGCCCCGGTATCGTACATCCCATCGGCTTTGTCAAGAAACTGCGCGATGCCGTACACCCCGTCGGCATTTGAGGGGACGACCTCCGCCCTCCCGACGCCGAAAAGCGTCCTGAGCGCCCCGGCCAGGGCGTTCGACTCTTCCACAACAAGGCTCCCCAGCATGCTTTTGCCGTTGGCCCGGTTTTCGGCTGGCATGTAGTAATACCGGTTTACCTCCCCCGTATCCGCGTCGCGCCCGTCGATAACGTTCGCGCCGTCAACCGCCTCCACGACGATCGTCGCGTTTCCGTCCTTGTCGGTCACCTCTATCATGTAGTTCCGGTAGCTTTCGAAAAGCTCCGGGTTTTCCTTAAGTTTAACGAGCGAACGCGCGTGCGATTCGGTGCGCTCCTTCGCCTCCGCCTCGCGCCGCGCCGCCCCGTAGAGCGCGTCAAACGACGCGGCCATCCCGCCGATCATTTCCTCGGCCATGCCCCCCAGAAGGGCCATATCGGCGGCGATCGAAGCCTCCAGACCGTACACGCCCTCGCCAAACCCGGCGCGAAGCGCGTTACCCGGTCCACCCCGCCCGCAGACATACAGGTACTTCCTGAAACCCTCCAGCCGCGCGTCCGAAAGGCCCGCCAGGTACGCGCCCGTCTCCTGCCCGTACCAGGTGTCGATCCCGCCGAGGCCCTCGATATACGCCATCAGCCGCTCCCGCACCGCCGTGTTAAGGCTCTGCGAACCGTACATCGCATCGACAAAGGAATCAAGCTCTTCCCCGCTTCGCACAAAGCCGCCGCCGGCGAACACTCCGTCGTAGTACTCGTTCGCGGCGACATACCACTGCACGTCCTCGGGAAGATAGGCCGTCGAGCGTATCGTACCCGCCAAAAAACACTCCGCGAAGTCCGCATACGATTCCCCGGCGGGCGCCGGGTTCGTCGCGGCGAATTCCGCCGCCAGGCGCGCCGCATAGGCCGCCTCACTCTCTCCGTCCAGGCGCGCGCCGGCGCCGAGGCGCGCCTCGAAATCGCGGTAGCGCGAGAACTTCTCGAAGAGCGGTTCGCTCCGGTCCGCGAAGCCGCCCGAGGCGAGAACGAGAAAGCGGTCGATCAGCGCGTAGCGCTTCAACTCGTCGTACGCGCCGGCGGCGAGAGTGCGCCCCTCGAGGTGCTCCATAAGCGTCCCCTCGAGGCTCATTTCCGCATACACCCGTTTTTCGTGCAGGATGTCAAGGTACGCCCCAAGCTCGTTCCGTTCGGTCGCGCCGTACCCCCCGGCGCGCGCCTCAATAAACTGCTCCACCGTAAAACCCCCGCCCATGGAGAGAAACTCGCTCCCCAGCGCGCGCTTCTCCATCGCGAAGCGCAGGCCGTCCATGTACACCGCGATTTCCGAAAACCCCGAGAGCGCCGCGTCGGCGCTCTCGGCGAGGTGCGCTTTTACGCCGTCGCCCAGCGACCGGTAATTGTTCGTGATGTACGCGAAAATGTCCCCGTCCGCGGAACCGCCGCCGGAAAGGCGCTCGCCGATGCCGTCGATGAAGGTAAGGACCGCGGACGCAATACCGCTCTCCCTCGTCGCTTCAGCCAGCAGGGCCTGCGGGTTCTCCTCGTCCATGTGCGTGTGCAGGTACAGGTACTCGGCGAGTTTCTCTTTCGCCGCGAGCGCCGAACGGATGATCTCACCGAGCGCGCCCGGAAGCGCCCCGCGCGCGGCATATTTTTCATCAAGGTACTCCGACAGCGCCCCGGCCACGGCGGCGAGCTTTTCGGGATCGAGCGCGTCGATACCTTCCGCCCCTACCACGAAACCCGCCCCGAGTTTCGCGTTGATATAGTTCAGCATCTCGGCCGAAAAGTCCTTTCCGGCAATCGCCGTCTCCCCCCACGGCAACGACCCGGCGTTTTGCGCCGCGAAGGCGTACTTCCCCCGCGCCACATAGTCCCGAAGCGCGATAGCGGGCTCCACGCCCTCGATGTATCCCAGCGCCGCCATGGCGCTCCCGCCGTTGTAATACTCGCGAAGCACCGAGCGCGAGCGCTCATCGCCGCCGTCCGCCGCGGCAATGAGATTAAATGGATCAAACCCGCCGAAATCATTGTATAAATCCCGTATCGACTCGGCCGTCTCTTTTTCATAATCGACGCGCGAAGCGATCGCCTCGCGAAGCGCGCCCGCCGGATTGTCGCGCGCCCAGGCGAATGCCGCATACGCCGTTACGAACGCGCGGTTCTCGCCCCCGTACACGTACACCGTCGAATCGAGCCGCCCGCGAAGGCGCTCCAGGAGATGCGCGTACCCCTCATCGTCCCCGAGCTCGTCAACGCAGCTTCCGATCAGTTCAAAGACGGCATGGTTCAGCTCCGCCGCCGCGGCGTACGCCTCGACGTCGCGTCCGATACCGCCATCCAGATAGGCCGTTATATCAAGATCCTTATCGCGGAGGAGCGCGAATATCCCATCATGCTTTTCATACTCCGCCCGGAGGCGCGCGTGCTCGCCGCGGAAAAAGAGCGAAAGCGCCTCGCGCGCCCCGGCCTTTTCATCACCCGAAGAGTCTTCCCATGCCGCCGCGAGGGCGGCCAGCCTGCCGTATGTTTCGTCGGCCGCGTCGCCCCACACCGCGCTCTTTCGCCCGTCGAGCGCCGCCACCCATGCCGCGAGATTGCCGTCCGTCTCCTCGCCGCCGACGACCGAACCGAAGGCCAGAAAGCTCCCCTTCGCCCCTTCCCGCGCGTAGAGCGCCTCGCCGTACAGCGCCGCGTAGTCCGCCAGGCGCTCCAGCCGCTCGGCCTCACGCGCCTTTATGTAGTACCCGAAACGCTTTTCGGACAGCTCCTTTTCCGTCCTCGCCAGGTTCTCCTCGATCTCGCGAAGCTCCTTCGCCACGAACTCCTCGTCCTCTCCGTTTTCGATCACGATGAGCGCCCGCTGAATGGCGAGCAGCGTCTCGCGCCTGCGCTCCATCGCCGCGCCGGCGACCGAAAGCTCCTTCGACAGATACTCGATGCTGTTGTGGTACGCCTCCCGCGCCCCTGCGTCGTCGTCCGCTGGCCGCGCGCCCTGAATCGCCTTCAGCCGCGCGACGATATCCGCGATGCCTCCCATTTCCGCCTCGTACGCCTCCTTCGCCCCGTCAAGCGCCGAGCGGGCCGCGTCCTTCGCCGCGATCGTCGCCTCCGCGCTCTCGCGGCTGCCTTCGGCGTACGCCTTTACGGCCTCGGCGATCTCGAGCCGGCCGCGCCAGTATTCAAGCTCCTTTTGCGCCAGCGCGTAATCGCGCTCGGGCCCTGTCATCAGGTAGGGGTCGTTCTCCCCGTCCGGGTTCGGCTCGTATTCGCCGTTCGCGTTCACCAGAAAGCCCGGGCCGTACTCTCCCCAGCCCACCATGTTCCGCTCGTGCATGTAGCGCTCGGCCTCTTCCACGGTCTCCTTGAACGCGTCGCGGATATCCCGCCAGCGAACGAGCTCGGTATGATAATAGTAATATGAGGATTTCAGCCGCGCGTCGCTATCCTCCATCATCGTGTTCGTCCAGACGAAATCATCGAGCGTCCAGGTAAACCATACCGAAGAACTCCAGATAATTTTGACCCGGTAGCGCTCACGATACGTCCCATCCCCGTCCATGGACGCGTCGAGGAATGCAAGGGTCACATTCGCGGCTTCGCCCAGCCACGCGGAATATGCCGCAAACACCGCGTCTATCCTGCCGTCCGTATCCCTGTTGATTGCGTCTTTAACCGCGTCATTATACTCTTTGATCGCGTAATCATTTTCGTATTTCTCGCACATCTTCTCGAGCCACGCCACGCTCTCGACCGCCTCGCCGTAGGTCTTCGAGCCCGAGCCCGCCATGTCCACCAGCCCCAGCGAATGGTCCTCCCACTGCCGGTTCAGCGTCTCGATATACTGCCCGAAGTCGCTTCGCGCACTTTCTAAATTTGCCGAAAGCGCGTGCTCCTCCTCGGCCCAGCGCCCGAGGCCATCGTCGATCTCGGAGGCGATGCCGCTGCGCCACGCCTCCCTGGCACGGTATATCCCGTCGTACGCGCGCGCCCACTTCGCGTTCCCCGCGTCGAAGGCCTCCTCCGCCGCGCTCTTCCACGAGAGCATCGTGCGGTAGAGCTCCTCCTGGGCCATCTTCCAACGCCCCAGCCCCCGCGCCACCAGGCGCTCGAGCTCGGCCTTCCAGTTCTCGCCCAGCGCCGAAAAGTCGATCCCCTCGTCCCCGGGCGCGACCCCGCCCGGCTTCTTTAAAATCGCCTCCTCGTCGACGCGAATGGCCTCCTCCGTCTCGCGCACGATGCGCGCGGCGATTGCGTCGGCGCTCGCCTCCTCGCTCGCTCGCCTCAGCGAATCCGTATCGAGGTAGCGGTCGGTTATATAGGCGTTCCGCGCGCGGTACACAAGGCCGCCCCATTCCAGGTCGAACCGCCCCCGGATTTCCTTCTCCATCCGCGCTATCTCACGTTCGTACTCCCCGCGCGCCACGCCCTCGAGCGACGCCCCCGCCAGGCGCGCGCGCTCGAGCTTTTCCTCAAACGCGCTCTCCCAGGCGGCCGTAACCGCACCGCTCCCTCCGTCGACCGTCTCGTCCCACGCGCCGAGCTCGGCCGCCCCTTCCGCCTCCTCCAGAAGCCTCCGAAGCTCGCCCCGGTCGAAGTCCGCATATAATAAATCCTGCCGCGCGGCGAACCACGCGCCCGCGGCCTTTGCCGCCTCCGCGCTCATGCCGCGCTCCCAGCTCTCGAATGCCGCGCTCCTCGAGCGTGCAAGCTCGGTCTCCAGGTTCCCGGAATCCTCTTTTTCCTTAAGGGCCCTCGCGATCGCCGCGTCGGCCTCGCGCTCCCACGCCGCCGCAAGCGCCTCCTTCCCGGAGTCGAGGATCCGCTCAAACTCCTCGCGCGACGAGGCGTCCTTCGCCTCGTCGAGGTAGCGCTCCAGGCGCGGCCGGTCGTCCTCGTGCGTGCGGAAGCGCACCTGGCCACTCCCCCCCTCTTTCGAAAAAGGCGACAGCACGAACGCGCCAACCAGCAGCATCATTAACCCCGAAGACATACCGGCGCGAAATCGATTGCGCTTCATACTGATACCTCGCAGAATTTCGAAGTGAGGGGCGCGCAGGGAAGTGATGGTGCGGCGATTATTTGTATGGGTATGGAAGCAGGCCGCGGATGGACGTCCCCCTTCATGGTCGTAACGCCGCGGAACATCCGAACCGGCGCACTCCCGGGCATGGCAACGCCCGGGTGGTTTTTAGGTTCTTTAAAAATTCGGGGGCTGATGGATACATTCGCGCGGGCGGACGCACGCGCAAGGGGCGGGACGGTTAACCACGCAGTAAACTCCCACGGAAGGTCCTCCCACCGGTACAGATACAACCGCCAGTAATTTACCTTGGCGCTGTCGCACCGGTAGTCGCGTATATTGATGTTCGCCGCGAGAAAGCGCGGCGGACGCGGTGTCGACGATATCCATCTCGAAGCGTCCCGTTTTCCATACGATTTACCACCCGGCGCCGCCACCGCCGGGAACGCGCTTCCCCAGCGCGCCTCACCTCCACCGGGTGCCGCCTCCAGACCGCACGGAACCGCCCCTGCGACGGCGATCGGCATATCCGCTCCGCAGAGCTCACGCTCGATCGTGCCGAGCGGGGCGATGTCGGCCGTCCCCGCGTTTACGAGCACCGCGCGCAGGTACGCGGCGGCAAGGCCCGTGCGAAGGCCAGATTCGAGCGCGGCGCGGGCAAAGCGGCGCGCGGCCCTCAGTTCGGCGAAGGCCCGGTCGTCCGAGCGGGCGTCAAGCAACAGGACTCCCCGGTGCGCGGATGTCACGCTTTCGATCACGCGCTCCCCGTGAATGCGCTGCAGGGCCGCCCGCTCCCATCCGGCAATTACCGCTTCGCCATGCGAGGCCGCGCCCGCCGAGGGAACGGCGGGCAGCGCGAAAAGAAAGCATATAATAAATAATTTGCTATACATTCATTTGACTACTGTTTTGTAATTGTGACGGTGTAATCGTATTAGGCGGTTGTCCAGAAACCTCCTTGAACGCAGTATACGCGTCGGACCTCGCCACCACTCAATATAGAGAATGAACCATCATTCGACTTTACCGGTGACAACTATGTCCATCTCTCCAACCTTCGGAAAAATGACTTTGGTTGGCAGTTCCCCTTCCGGAAACACGTATACAATGGTTCGGTGTATAACTTCCTGAGGCTTGATGAGGGGATTGTGCCGCTGGGATGGACTTGCAAAATTAAAGAAGTTACCTACTTCAATGAAGACAGCCGCGCCCTGACTGTTTTCATTTTTTAATACGATATCATACAATTCGTAGTGTAATGGCTGCACTGAAGCGTTCTTTATCTTTGTCCTCAGCCATATGAGATGTTTCCCGGCTTTCGGGGTAAGATACCCCTTTGCCTGTTGAATTCGGTCGGGCCCGTCAGTAATGGATTCAACCGCTATCTCGATCGAATCATTGCGCACCCTCGCGTCTTTTATCAGAACCTTCGACGTCTCGCAGCCCGCCGCGGCAAGGGACAACACTACAACGAGAGCACCCCATCCGACTTTTCGCACGCCCATGACTCATTACCCCACTTTCACCATCAGACCTGTTGTGTAACCGGAAAAGAGAGCCTCTTCCATCACGCCAGCGGCGGGAGGAAGGCCGGCCACTCCTCGGTTTCACAACAGCACTGTCGATTCCGACATTTCTTTTTTCGTCGGCACAACTGGGGCGCGCAAAACTGCATGCCACATAACGATCAATTCGAAAAAAGTCAAGCGCTATTGCATATACCATGATAAAAATATTAAAAAAATATCTCTGCATAGAACAGAAAGGCTTCACACACCATCACGCAAAAAGAGAGCGATACGCTCTCCTTCTATAATATGATTACTACATAAAAACAATGATTATAAAGAAAGAAATCAAATGAATCTTGTTCATATAGTGAGTATAATTCATATCTATTACGCATAACTATAAAAAACTTTTACCATTTTCCCTTCCTCAAACGTATTAATAGTAACCGACCCTTCATGGACTGGCATTTGTTGAAGCGACGCCGATTTTGAAACGCCCATTCGACTGTTGCGGATGCAATCTTATCGTTCAGAGGAACGTCTTTCAATGACCAGAACCCACCTGTTCACTATTCTCTGTGCGCACGCCGCGATTATTCTGCTTTCGTGCGGAGGCGACACCGACAGGGCGCTCCGATCCTACATCGCGGGCAAGGAAGCGTTCGCGAAGAGGGAGCTTGGAACGGCCCGTGAACGCTTTGTAGAAGCGGTCAGGCTTGATGAATCACTCCACAACGCCCGCCTGATGCTCGCCAAAGTGAATTACTATGAAAAAAACTTCGACGCGGCCCTTGTCGAAGTCGATCGCATACTGAAAAAAGACGACGACCATATCGGGGCCCTCTACTGGAAGGCGCGTATACAGGTGGTACGTCCCGCCGAAAAATCCGCCGATGTCGGGGCGATGGCGCTTTTATCCCGCGTGCTCGAGCTCGACGCCCATCACCTCCCCGCGCGTTCGCTTCTCGCGCTCCTCTACGAAAAAAACGAGAAATACCGTGAGGCGCTCAACGAGTACCTCGTCATCCTTGCCGAGGAGGAATCCCTCATTGACGCCCGCGCCAACCTGGGCGTCCTCTACAGCCGCCTCGGCCTCAAGGCAAAGGCACTGGAGGAGCTCGACAGGGCCATTTCAATATCACGGGCGAGCGGGCGAAGCGACACGCGCCTCACCTCGCTGAGAAAGGAGATCGCCGAATGAAACGTCCGATGCTCTTCGCCGTTTTTATCCAGATACTGTCGTGCGCCACGATGGACCTGCATTTCCGCGAGAACGCCCTCAAAAACAGGCCTGGCGCCATACTCATCGGCCATCTCGAAAGCAGGACCGTCACCTACCGCCCCTACGCCGCGGCCAACCTCAGGGATTCGCTCCGCTTCGAGTTTTTCAGCCGCGGTTTCCGTTCCGAGCTCGCGGAAAACGACGGACCCGCGCCCCGGGAAAACGCTCCCTCCGGCGCGATGGAGAGCCCCGATCCGGATACAACGCGAAAAAAGAGACAGGCCGTCGGCGTGCCGAGTCGCGAGGCCGTCGCCGCGCTCTGCACGCGGCATTCGGCCGACATATTCATCGGCGGTTCGTTTTCCGAATCCGGGACCGGCGACTACGCCGATACCGAAACCAGCACCCTGGTCACCCTGCTCGTATACGAGCGCACGGGTGAAAAAATAGGGGAAGTCCGGTATCTCTTAAACGATACGATGGCCGACGCCTCCGTCGCGAAAACAGTGGCGGAAAAACTCGCCGGCGCGATAATAGCCCGATTCCCGTGAAACGGCCACCCATGCGCGTACCCGGCCGCATCGTACAACGCCTCGTCTTCGCGCTCTGCGTACATCTCGCGCTCTTCGCCAACGCGGCTCACGGCGCGGCGGAGCCCTCCGGCGACGGCCGCACGCAGGACGCCGAAACTCTCCGGCTCGACCTCGAGTCGTCGCTCGGCATCGCCATCACCGGCAATACCGAGCTCAGGGCGATACACGCCGGCAAACAGATCTACGATCTCACGGTAATGGAGCGCCTGCGCGATTATTTTCCGTCGCTTTCGCTCTCCTACGCGGATAACAGGGAGGTGGCCAGGCGCGAGGCCGATTCCCGGTATCGCAAACTGGGAGTCGAGGCGAGCCTCGACATCTACGACGGCGGCCGGAAAGGGCTGGCGTACGACATCGCCAGGCTCAGGGGAATCCTGGCGCGTAACGATTACCGCATAGCGCTTAACAGGCTCGTCGCCGAAACGCTCAGATCGTACCTCGAGCTCATCCAGTTCAAGGGCACCATCGAAATCCACCGCAAAACCCTCGAGCAGGGGATGGTCCAGCTTGCCCTGATCCGCAAGGAGCTCGAGCTCGGCGAGGCGACGAGGTTCAACGTCCTCGAAATCGAGGCCAAGGCAAAAGAGATCGAACTCAACCTAAAAAAAGCCGTCGACAACTTCGAAATCGCGCGCAACCGGTTTAAAATCCTGCTCAGGCTCGACTGGAGGCGACCCATCGAGATTCTGGGAGACGTCGAAAACGATTTTACGCTGTACGGACCCGACGGCGGCCGTTCCATCGACGAGTGCGTGGCCCTCGCCGTCCGCAACCGTAAGGAGGTCGAAAGCGCCGACGTGGAGCACTCCGTAAACTCCAAGAGCCATCGCATAAACCGGCTGTATTTCTTTCCGCGCTTCTCGCTGGGCGCGGGCTACTCGCTATCGGACCCGGACGGCTCGTCCGAGCGGTTCGTCCCCCGCGAGAAGGGATGGAACCTCAGCCTGCAGGTAACGAGCGCCCTGTGGGGAAGCACCGCCTCGGGGAGCCTCGGCCTGGGCGAGAGCGAGAACGCCAATACCAGAAGCAGGTCCGCGAGCGCCTCGGCAAACGTACTCAACGCCATGGACTACAAGCGCGCCATCGTGGAAAGCGGGATACAGGTCGACACGTCGAAAGAGAACCGCCGATCGCTCAGGCAGCAGGTGTCGATCGAGGTTCTTTCATCGTACATGGCGCTTGAGAACGCCTGGGAGATGATGGACATCGCCGACAAACAGCTCGCCCTGTACGACGCCCAGCTCAAAATCGAGCGCCTGAAAGCCAACATGGGCGAATCGAAACGATACGATCTCATGAAAAAGGAAATCGAACGGGGCGAGGCCGCGGTCGCCCTCCTCGAGTCGCGCGTACGCTATCTGACCAACGCCTCCACCCTGGAGCTTGCGATGGGCGTCGATATAGGCTTCCTGAAATTATCGAAGTACAGGAGTACGACCAATGTTGAAGATCCTTGAACGAATTTCCGCCGCCGGGCTTTATAGATCCCGAATCGCGCGGATCGTTGCACTCGTTCTCCTCGCGGCGATATCCGCCTCGGCGCTGGTAGAGTTCCTCTCCGGCGGCGCGGGCTCCACCACCGGGAGCGCGCCCTTCGACCCCGACAGACCCCGGTCCGACGACTCGACAGTCGAAACCTGCACCGTAGAGCGCAGGGAATTCACCGAATCGATCGATATCCTCGGCCAGATCGTCTTTCGCGAGAAGATCAACATCTCCTCGAAGGTCTCCGGAAGGCTCAGCCGTATTTACCACCACGAGGGTGACCGGGTGCGCATCGGCCAGCTCATCGCCGAGATCGAGCGCCTCCCTTTCGAAATCACCCTGAGCCAGCAGCGCTCGGAGCTCGAGATCGCCCGGCGCGCGCACGACCTCGCCATGGCGAAATACGAAAACGCGCTGAAGGGGATCGAGATCAGGCAGAAGTCCATCCAGAAGGCCGGGGCCGAACTGAACGACAAACTGGCCACCTATCAGAACATGGACCGCATATTGAAAAACAAGACCGTACTGTACGATGCCGGGGGCCTGAGCGAAAGCGAGCTCAAGAATCTTCGTACTCAGCATACCACCGCGTACACGGCCTATCAGCTCGCAAAATCCGACCTCGAAATCCAGCAGGTGGGCTACCGCGACGAGGACATCGTCGCCGAGGGATTGAAACTCCCATCGTCCGAGAAGGACAAGATGGAGCTCTTCAAACGGATAAACACCAAGATCGAGCGCGCCGAGGTCGAATCCGCCCGGTCGCGCATCTCTCAGGCCGAGAACAATATACGATCGACCGAAATACTGATTAAAGAAACATACATCCGGTCACCGATCGACGGGCTTGTCGCCGCCAGATCCATGGAAGCCGGCGAGATGATAAAACCCGAATCGATCATAGCCACGCTTATCAACATCGCGGGAGTGTACCTCGCCATGAACGTCAACGAGAAGGATATCAGAAGGATAAAGACCGGCCAGACCGTCGCCTTCATGGTCGACGCGTACGGGGACGAAGCGTTCAGGGCGACCATCCGGCGCGTAACGCCGGTACTCGACATGAAAACGCGGACGGTGGAAATCAAGGCCGAGCTGCCAAATCCCGGCTACCGTCTCCTTCCGGGGATGTTCGCGCGCGCCCGAATCTCGACCGGCGCTCCGGAAAAGAGAATAATGGCTCCGCTCTCCGCGTTCGTCAGGAGCGAAGACGCCTCGGGCGAGGTATACCTCGTCAGGAAAGATATCGTTTTCAGGCAGAAGGTGCGCACCGGCCGAGAATCCGACGGCATGGTCGAAATCCTCGGCGGCCTCCATGAGAACGACATCATCGTCTCCAAAGGCGTCAGCGCGGTATACGAGGGAATGAAACTGCCGTCGGGTGCCGGCCCGAAAAGCCCGCAAACAAAATGATCGAGTTTTTTTTAAGAAAAAGGATAACCACCCTCATGGTCTACTGCGGGGTGTGCCTGCTCGGGGTCATATCCGTGCGGCGATTGCCGGTGCAGCTTCTTCCGGACATCGAATTCCCGAAACTCACGGTGGTCACCCCGTACGAGAACGCGGCCCCGGCGGAGATCGAACAGCTCGTTACCCGCTACATCGAGGAGGCGGCAAGCTCGGTAAACGGGGTGGTGTCGATTTATTCGGAATCCATGGAGGGCCTGAGTCTCGTCACGGCCCGGTTCGGGTGGGGAACAAACATGGACCTCGCCCTTATCGAAACCAAGGAAAAGGCGGACATCGTCAAGGGGCAGCTCCCCCAGGACGCCGGCAAATCAATCGTGGTCAAGTTCGACCCGAAGGCCGACCCCGTGATGATCTATTCGATCACCTCCACCCGGCTCGACTTTCGGCAAATTAGGAAAAGGGTCGAAAAGGAACTGCTCCCGTTCCTGGAGCGGACGGAGGGTGTAGCGCTCGTCGACATCAACGGCGGCCACCGCCGCCAGATCAACGTCGATCTCGACGCGGCCAGGATATTCGCCCACACCCTGTCCCTCTCCGAGGTCCTCGAAAACATTGACGCGTCCAACCACAACTTCCCGGCGGGAAACATCGAAATGGGCGACCGCGAGTACCTGGTGCGGACCCTTGGCGAATTCGGCAATCTCCGCGAGATCGGCGCCGTCGCGGTGGGTAAAAACGAGGCCGGCACGCCGGTATACCTCGCCGATATCGCCGAAATAACCGACGGTTTCAGGGACCGCAAGTGCGTCATCCGGACCAACGGGGAGGAGGCGGTCGGCCTTCTTATACGGAAAGAGCCGGGGAAAAACACCATCGAGACCTGCGACCGTGTGAAAGAGAAAATCGACTTCCTCCGAAAGCGACACGGAAACGAATTCGGCATCGACCTCGTGTACGACCAGTCCGAATTCATCCGCGGCTCGATCGACAGCGTGGTCCGCTCGGCGGTTTTCGGCGCCCTGATCGCGTTCGTTTTACTCTGGTTTTTTTTAAAGGAAACCCGCTCGTCCCTCATCATCGCGACCAGCATACCCATTTCGGTGCTTGCGACCTTCATCCTCATGTATTTCAGCGGGATTTCACTCAATGCCGTTTCCCTTGGCGGCCTGGCGCTGGGCGTCGGCATGATGGTGGACGCCGGCATAGTCGTCCTCGACTCCATCGCGGCCAAACGAACCGCGCGCGATGGAGTGCGTTCGTCAAAGCACGACCCGATCCTCCCCGTCCTGAACGGCGTCAACGAGGTCAAGGCTCCCGTTATCGCATCGATTCTCACCTCTATCGTCGTATTTCTGCCGATCCTGTTTCTTTCCGGCGTCGCCGGCGCGGTTTTCAGGGACCTCGCGCTTACCGTGTCATTCGCCCTGATCTGCTCCTTGCTCTCCGCATTCACCCTTATCCCCATGCTCTCGACCCTCGTTGCAAGCGATCGCGCGCGTACGCTTCTTTCGTTCCGGCGGATGCGCCCGATCGAAAAAGCCGCTTTCGCGGCCTCCGACAGGGCCATGGACATCATCACTCGCTTTTATAATCGGGTGATACGGTACGCGATTCTTAATCGCCGAAAGGTACTCGGCGCGGGGGCCGCGCTGTGCGCCGTCGGCGGGATGCTCTTCATATTCATCCCCACCGAGCTCATGCCCGCCATCGACCCGGGCGAGTTCACCCTGGAGATCACGACCCCCAAAGGCACGCCCCTTGAGGAAACGGCCGCGCTGTCCGCGGCGGTCGAGCGGCTGCTGTTGGCCAAACCGTACACGCGTTTCGTCTATTCGAAAATAGGCTCGGACCCCGAGGACAACATCACCGAACGGATCTCCGGCAAAAAGTCAAACGCCGCGTCGATCAGGGTCATCCTGAAACGGGAGGGGCGCGCGAACATCCGTGCGATTATCGGATCGCTCAAAAAGGAGATACGCCTCGGCGAACGCGTCCGGACGGACTACCGGATCAGCGAAGACGTCGTCGCCTCCCTGCTGGGAAGCCCGTCAAAGCCGCTTTCGATCGAGCTCTACGGCAGACAGGCGGACGAACTCGCCCGGCTGGGTAAGGTCATAATCGCCGGAATCCGCTCCCTCGACGGCGTTTCGAATGCCGGCTCATCCCTCGACGAGGGCGACCCCGAACTGCGCATCCGTATCGACCGCGATCTTGCCGCCTCGCTCGGCCTGGGCATCGCCGCCATCGCGTCCACGGTCCGCGCGGCCATCACCGGCGAGGTGGCCACCCGCTACCGGGAGAAAGACGACGAGATCGACCTGCGGGTGCGGCTGCGCCCTGCCGACCGCACGGGCAGAGACTCGCTCTATAAAATCCTCGTCAAAACCGACGGCGGCGCGTCCGTCCCGCTCGCCAAAGTCATCGAGCTGGACGAGGGCATGGGGATGGGAAAGATCCTTCGAAGCGAACAGAGCCCCGTCAACCTGATTACCGCCGACATCGAGGGCGACCGCACAACGACGCGCGCGCGGGCCGAACGGCTGCTCCGCACGATTTCGCTCCCCGCGGGCTACGAGGCGAAAATGGCCGGGGGCATAAGCGAGATCAGCGACTCCTCGCTCGAGATGCTCTTCGCCCTCCTCCTCGCCGTCGTCCTGGTCTACATGGTGCTCGCCTCGCAGTTCCAGTCGCTTGGCAAACCCCTCATCGTGATGCTCGCCGTCCCCGTGGCCGCCATAGGGGTTTCGGGCCTGCTCCTCGTTACCGGGAAAACGCTCAACATCAATTCGGGTATCGGGATGATTCTCCTCGCCGGCACCGTGGTCAACAATGCCATCGTCCTCCTCGATTTCATCGAACACGAAGAGCGCCTCGGAGCGAAGCTTGCCGACGCCATCGCCGCCGCCGGCAGTAAACGTATCAAGCCGATTCTTCTCACCACGGGCACCACCGTCTTCGCCATGCTTCCCATAGCGCTCGGCATCGGCGAGGGCGCGGAGCTCCAGCAGCCCATGGCCATAGCCGTCGTCGGCGGGCTCACCATATCGACGGCGCTCACGCTCGTTTTCATTCCCACCGTCGTATATCTTTTCGATCGCGGAAAATCCTGAGATGCGCTACTTCATCGAAAACCACATCACCGCCTTCATGCTCTTCGCGGGAATTTTAATCTTCGGCCTCATCGGCCTCTCGCGATTGCCCGTGGCGCTCATGCCGCAGACCGTGTACCCGGGCATATCGGTGATCATCGAGTATCCCGGCATCTCCCCGGAGAAGATCGAGACGATCATAACCAGGCCCGTCGAAAAGATCGCAAAGACCGTCGCGGGGATAGAAAAAATCGAATCGGTCTCGGAGGAGGGGAAGGCACGGATCAACGTCACGTTCGGGATGGACGTCGACGTCAAAATCGCCGCGCTCCACATCCGCGAGAAGATCGGCCTCATTCGGGCCGATTTCCCGCGTTCGGTCCAGGAGCCCGTAATTCTAAGATACGACCCGTCCGACCGCCCCGTCGTCATCGCGACGGTCGAGGTGCCGGGAAAGCCGCTTTCCGAAACGCGCGAGTTCGCCGAAAACCGGCTCAAGCGGCGCCTTCAGCGCATCGACGGCGTTTCGGAGATCACCGTAGCCGGCGGGCTCCGGCGCGAGATCCATATCAACGTCGACCGCGGCGCACTCGAGGCGCGCTCACTCTCGTTCGCCGGGATCGCCGCGTCCGTTCGCGACTCCAACGTCTCGCTTTCGGGAGGACTGCTTCCCTGCGCCGACGGCGAGTACCAGGTGCTCGCGCCCTTCCGGCTTGCGGACGTCGCCGGGATCGCCCGCGTCGCGCTCCCCCTCGGGGGCGACGGGGGACCGCTGGTCCGCGTCGGCGACATCGCCGAGGTCCTCGACTCGTTCCGGGAGCGCGAGGACATATCGCGCCACAACGGCGGCGAGAAAGTGACCCTGTACGTCCAGAAGGCGGGCGGCGCCAACACGCTCGACGTGTGCGAGGCCGTGCTCGCCCTTTTAGCCGCGGAGAAATCGGTAAAAACCGAAATACTCTACAACCAGGGGCGGTACATACGCGCGGCGGTGAACAACATCGTCGTTTCATGCCTTTGGGGGATGGCGATTGTCGTGCTGGTCGTATGCGTTTTTTTCAGAAGACGGCTGACCGTGTTCGCGATCGCCCTTTCCATTCCGTTTTCGGTCATCGCGGTGTTCGCCTGCATGTACTTCGCGCGCGTCGACCTCAACGTGATGAGCCTCAGCGGCCTCGCCCTGGGAAGCGGCATGGTCGTGGACAACTGCATCATCCTTACGGAGTCGATCATCTCGCGGAAAAAGATGGACCGCCGCTCGATTTACGAGGGCGCCGTCGCGATCAGGAAGGCCGTCGTTTCTTCCACGGCGACCACCATCATCGTCTTCCTGCCGGTCGCCTTCGGCGGCGCGCAGGCCAGGCTCATGTACGGGGGCATGGCCTTCACGATCTCGGCGGCGCTCGTCGTGTCGCTCGCCGTCTCGCTCATCCTCGTGCCGGCAGTCTACGCGGCCGCGGCCGGCTCCACCTTCACGGGCCCGGCGATTCCCAATTTCATCGCCGAAAAGGCGGCACGCTTCAATACCACCCTCCTTCGCGCCGCGGACCGGTTCGAAGGCGCACTCCACGGTCTCTATATCAGGATGATCGAGTACGGTTTTTCAAACATCCGTTCGCTGTTCACGGCGCTCGGCGTTCTCTGCGTTGCGGCCCTTCTCCTTTTTCCGTTCATTAAAAGCGACTACGCCGATCCGGGCGGTACGGGCGATTTTTACGTCTACCTCGAATTTCCGACCGGCACCACGCTCGGCCGCACCGACGAGCTGGTCGCGCTGGCCGAGGCGCGGATACAGGCCACAAACGCCGCCGGCAAGATTACGACAAAGGTCGAGAAATGGCGCGGCACCGTCGCCGTGTCGCTCAAAGACTCGATCGGGCGCGGACACGCTCGCGAAAAAATAAAGGACGCCATCAAGGCGGATCTGGGCGCGCTCCTCCGTCCGCACGGCGCGTTCGCCTTTCTCTCCGAGGCCGACGAGATCGCTGCGCGCGAGCTGGGTCTTGCGATCATCGGCGACGACAACGAGACGCTCCGATCGCTCGCGAAGCGCGCCGCCGGCGCGATAGGCGCCATACCCGGCATCGAGGAGTGCGTGCTGCGCTTCCGCGAGGGAAAACCCGCCTACACCCTCCGCTTCGACCGGGCGAAGGCGGACATGTCCGCCGTAAACGCTCGCTCGCTCGCCGACTTTTTCCACGGCGCCCTCCACGGCCCGGTGATCACCAAGCTCCTTTCCGAAGACGGCGAGCTCGATGTCCGCATGCGCTTTCCCGGCCGCCAGCGCCGCGACATCGGCGAAGTGTTGAACTATTCGCTGCCTGGCGCCTCCGGCTCGCTTGTCCCGGCGCGCGAGCTCGTTACGCTCGGGGAAACGGTCGAGCCCACCAGGATCTGGCGCCAGAACGGCCGGCGCTGTGTCTACCTCACCGCGAAAATCGGCCGGCTCTCGTACGAGGAGGCGGAGCGTTCAATCACCGCGGCCCTTAAAACCGTGGCCTTCCCGCCCGAATACGGCTACGAATACGACCAAACCGTCGGGCGGTTCAAGCAGGGCAAAAAGGACATGGCCGTACTCGTTCTCCTCTCGGTCCTCTTCGTCTACATGGTGCTCGCCTCTCTCTTCGAGTCGCTTGTGCTCCCGCTCGTCATCATGACCACCGTTCCCCTGGCGGCCGCCGGGGTGGTCCCGATACTCTTCCTTACCGGCACCCCGTTCAGCTTGCCGGTGTATATCGGGCTCATCATCCTCGTCGGGATCGTGGTCAACAACGGCATCGTCCTCGTGGACGGAGTGAGGGCCGGTATCGACGGCGCGCTTTTCGGCGGCAGGAGCGCCCTTATCGCATACATAAAGGAGCGCAGCGCCGGCCGGTTCAGGCCGGTCGTCAGCACGGCGCTCACCACCGTCATGGGGCTCTTTCCGGCCCTCGTCAACGTCGGGGAGGGCTCCGGTCTCTGGCGGCCACTCGCTCTTACGGTCATAAGCGGGCTCACCCTCGCGACCGTGCTCACGCTCGTCGTGGTGCCTCTCGTTTGCTTTTTGATATACGTTCCCCGCGGGGGAAAAACCATATCGTTCGCATGAAATGCGAAAGGAGGGTCCGATGAAAAACCAACACGGCCTTACGGCGCCGGTCGCGGTGAGCGTTGCGTTTATACTGTACAGCGCCAACGAAATTTTCTTTCTCAATTTCAAACTTTTCAATCTGCAGAGTCTCGCGATGGCGTGTATCGTGCTGCTTCAGTTTGCGAGGGTGTTCCCGGCGGAGCTCACGGCCGGGCGCACCTACGCGCTTCTGGCCCTGGTCTTTCTTTCCGGCATCAATATCGGGACCAGGCCAAAGGCTTTCCTTTTCATGGCGCTTCTGTTTCTCGCCATTGCGATTTATCGTGGGTATTTTCACGGTGAACGTTTCTGGAAGGAGATGCTCCCGCTGGCCGTCGCGTCGGCCGTTTCTTTTGTGCTCGCCCTCGCGCTTTTCATCCTGACCGTTTTCGGCACGGGTGCGCTGTGGCTTGTCTTCGTCCTTACAATCGCCCTTCTCGCCATTCAGTTGTACGACCTCCGGGTTTCGCGCTCACTGCATGAGTCCGCGCCGGGGGGAGGTGATTCATGAAAAATACGTTTCCCATGGCATTCTGCATGCTGTCCCTTTTCGCCTTCCTCGGCGGTTGCTCCGGATTCGAGACGCTCGAAGTTGTGTACTCCTCCCCAGAAAATCACGCCCTCGGGGTTGCCGAAGACGCCCCGGTCGAGATCGCGTTCAACAGCGACGTCGAGAGGGACAGCCTTGAAAAAGGGTTCGTCCTCGCCGGAAGCTCGTCGAGGATCGAGGGCGACTTCGAATGGGTCTCCGGGAGCCGCTTCTTCTTCCGGCCCAGGGCCAGGCTCGCCTACGCGGGGCGCTACACGGTCGAAATCCCGCGCTCCGTGCGCGACACAAAAGGGAACGGCATGGAGCGCGACTTTCTCTCCGACTTCTACGTCGGAAGCGACTTTGTTCCTCCACTTGTGCTCTCTTCGGACCCGGCTTTTATTGCCGGCGGCGAACAGAACGTCCCGGTGGATCGCAACATAACGGTGGATTTTTCCAAATCGATGAACGTGCAAAAGACCGAATCCGCCTTCAGCATAACGCCCCATGTCGCGGGACGCTTCGTATGGGACAGTGGCCCTTCCGGCCAGGCGAACAGCCGCATGGTGTACACCCTTACGGCTTCCATGGACTACGGCGCGTCCTACCGCTTCAGGATCTCGTCTTCCGCCGAGGACGCGTCCGGGAACGCCCTCGCATCCGAGTACGCGGTGCTCTTTATCACCGGCGACGACTCAGAGCCGCCGTCGGTGACCGGAATCAACTCCAACGGCCTGGCCCCGTTCTGGAGCGCCGACGGAATCAACGACGGAATCGATAAAAACGTTTCGTTTTACGTCGTCTTCTCCGAGCCGATGAACCGGCCGAGCGCCGAATCCGCGTTTTCCCTTTCTCCGTCGCCCGGCGGGCATTTCTCGTGGAACGGCGATTCGATACTGGTGTTCCACCCCTCCCGGCCGCTGGCCCCCGAAACCCTGTACCAGGCGAGGGTCGACCGTTCCGCGGGGGACCTTAACGGGCTGAAAATCCCCGCCTCTTACCAGGTCACGATACGCACGGGCGGCGCGGCATCGCTCATCCTGAAAACCGGAACGGTATGGGGCTCGAACGACGGCGCGTCGTACACGCCGCTTTTCACCGGAATTCCCGATCCCGACGCGTGGCCGGTCGCCATAACCATGGGCCTCTGGCCCAACCAGACGTATTATTTCCGCGTTCAGTTCGTCTCGCGCCTCGCTCCCTACACCCCGGTCGCCATGAACCGGTATTCGATCTACCAGAACCTGTCGCTTGCGAGCTTCGGGCCGGACGAGGGCGTCGTCTCCGATATGGAATGGACCGATGACACCACCGCCGTAATCAGGCTCTCCGGTCTTTCCAATAAACTGGAGCCGACAAGCCCGGTCCTCTACCGTCTCACCGTCCACGGAGGGAGCGGCGGCGTGAAGGACATTTACGGCAACACGATGAGCGAAAATTTCGTCTTCGATTTCAGGGAGCCATAAGATTGAAACAACCGACACTGGAAAGGAGCGTCATGCGCCGATTTCAGCGCGCGGCAGGCGACGCGGATGTCGCCGGGGCCGGGGCTTGCACGTCGGTACATCCGAGGCCCCAAAGGCGATTGAAACGGCGCATGACATTCACTGCGAACGTTTGTGCCATTACTATTTACTCCCGTTATCAGCCGGGACGGCATGAAAAATCGAAATGTTGCAGCATTGGGAAATAAAGCCGGCATCCCCCGGATTTGTAATAAGTCTGATTTATAATGAGAGGAAGACAACCACATGAAGAATTACAATATTTTATTTGTGTTAATGATAATACTCCTTCTTGGAGTCGTCACACGTTGCGACTTCAACAACGACTTCACGCAGCCTGAGGTCGTTTCGATCACCCCCGCTGACCGCGCGAGCGGCGTAAGCGTGGACATGTCGATCGCCGTGGTTTTCAGCAAAGAGATGGACACGATCAAGACATCGAACGAGTTCTCGCTGAGCTCCGACGCGGGAACGGTCGAAGGGTACTTCTCATGGAGCCCGGACCGGAAAAGGCTCGGCTTCCAGCCGGCCCGCGGCCTCGGCGAGGCGACGCTCTACCACGTTTCGATATCCTCCGCCGCGGAGGATGCAAGCGGCAACGACCTCGGGAAAGCGCATTCCTCGGTATTTTCGGTAAGCGCCGACCTGGTGAGGCCGACGCTTGCCGCGCACGCGCCGCCGAACGACACTATGGTCGCCCCCGACGCCGTCATTTCATTCCTTTTCTCCGAAGCGATCGATCTCAACTCACTCTACGGCGGCGTCTCCATCTCCCCACCGCTCGAGGGCCGCTATTCATGGAATATAACAAATTCATTCATCACCTTCACTCCCCTTTATCCCATGCCCTACGGAACAACCTACGCCGTAACGGTCGGTACCGACATCCGCGACACGAGCGGAAACCGTCTGGCGGACGCTGTTTTCTTCAACTTCACCGTGGGCGACGATTTCACCAAACCCACGCTGGCCGTATCACAGCCGCCGTCCACAGCGTTCTGGAGCGAGGATATCGAAAACCAGGGAGTGGAGAAGAGCCGCGATATCCTCATTCTCTTCAGCGAAGAGATCGCCGTCTCGGAGCTTCGAAACGCGCTCACCATCAGCCCGGCGGCAACGTTCTTCATCGATACCGATCCCGGCCATACGATCGCGTATCTGAAATTCCTCGAACCGCTCGCAAGCGAGGCGCATTACACGCTCAGGATATCGCCGACGATCACCGATTTGCAGAACAATCCGCTCGCGAAGGAATACCGGTTCCACTTCTTCACCAACGGCCCCGGATCAATCGCCCCGTATATCACGTCGATCACCGACCCAAAGCTTCCCGGCGGCTGGGCATTCGGCCAGACGCAGCCTCTCTCATTCGAGCTATCTCCGACGGGCGAACTCTGGTACCCGGACATCCGGGTCCGTTTCTCTGCAAGGATGAATCCTACAAGCCTCGCCATTACCATCGACAAGGTCCTCGGCACGGGAACGACTCCCCGCATAACCGGACCCGACTGGCCCGACGTGCCGCCGGATCCGAAACTGGGCGTGTACCAATTCGACCTCACCGGCGTCATGTCCGGCAATGTATATAAATTCACGATTAAAGGAGGTAAAAACGGGGCCAACGACCTCAACGGCAATTACCTGAAAGAAGATTTTATCCAATATGTCAGGTTTTAATCAAGCGAGCACTTGCAACAGTGGCCGAAGCGGCAGTCATTCATCCGCCTGCGGCATAAGGATGACCCGACACGGCCGGGATTTACAACAAAGCAATGGGGAAAAACGATATGACCGAATATTACGGCACATCACAGACAGCGAGGCCGTCATGGCGATAAAAGAAATCTTCCAGGCGTTTTTCAACCGAAAGGCAATTATAATCGCGGTTTCTGCCGGTTTTCTGGCGGGATTTATCACGGCGCGAATAAGCACGGATCCGTACGCCGATCTGTTGGATTACGAGCTTTCGCGCTATTCGAAGGGGGAATGGATCGTAAAGATCGACGACGACGCGATCGGCTCGAAGTACCTCGACAACAGGGCCGCCCTGTATGCCCGATACATCGCGCCGCGGGACGACTCAACCGACCCGCTCTTCAGGGATAAATTGTTGCGAAAACTGGTCGACAACTACATCGTAGTGAAGGCGGCGCAAAAAGCCGGCCTCTTCGCCGGCGAAAACGCCCGGCACTACCTGTGGATGTATATCGAAGAAGCGATCGCCGGGTATTATCTTGACTCGATGGCCGACCTTGGGAAAAAACCGCCACCCATGACCGACGGCGAGATAGACGAATTTTATAAAAAGCACGAGCCCCTGTTCGCCGGTAAAAACATCCCGCGCGAAAAAGCCCTCGGAATAATCCGGGCAGGATTGAACGACATCTCAGAAAGGCTCTCCTCCCGGGACCGTACAATCGCCGGACGGCTGGAGCTCGGCCGATTGAAAAAAGGAAAGGATATTCTTTTAAACCATTCACTGATCGGAAAGAAGGGCACGGCACCTGTGCCGGGCGGCAAAAGAGACAATTAGAGTCGGAACAAACCCTGGCAATATCGAGTTTCCCCTCCTCCGCGGTTGGGAAAACCTTGTTTTCCACAGGCAAGCTCCAACTCTATTATATACAATCACAGCGAGGCGGTGTACCATGAAAACAAATTTATATTGTGTTATTTTCACTCTTTCAATCATCGTTATGAGTTGCGGGAGCGACAAGGCCCCCGTGGACGAAACATACGCCAGGAGCGAACACCCGATGAAGGAAAAAGCGGTCCGGCTCAACCGCGACGGACTCGCCCTTTTCAACGCCGGCAAATACGCCGACGCCCTGGAGCTGTTCGTCGAGGCGGCCCGCGTTGACCCCGAAGAGCCCGAGTATCCGAACAATTCCGGCAACTGCCTCCTCAGGCTTAAAGAGGCGCGGCGCTCTGCCAAGGAGTACGAGAAAGCCGCCGGCCTCGATCCCGGGCGTCCACTGTACCGCTTCAACCTGGGGCTCGCGCACCTGCACCTGAATGAGCCTGAGAAGGCAACCGAATTTTTCAGGGAGGCCGTCCGGCTCGACGATAAATTCGCTCCGGCATGGTCCCATCTCGGGCTTGTATACTACCACGCGAAAAAGCTCGACGACGCGGAAACTGCGTGGAAAAAAGCCGCCTCGCTGGGAAAGGACGCAGAGGTCGAGAACAACCTCGGCATGGTGTACATGGACAGAGGCGATCTGGCCTCTGCCGAGAAACGATTTAAACGCGCGATCGGGATCGAAAAGCGCTTCATCCTCGCCCACTACAACCTGGGGGTGCTGTACCAGAAAAAGAACGACCACGCCGGAGCCGAAAAGTCCTACTCGAGTGCCATTGAACTCGACCCGGCGTATTTTACCGCATACTACAACCGCGCCCTGGTCCAACTGGCGCAGTCGAAAGAACGGGAGGCCGTTGAAAGTCTCGAGCTCTTTATCAAACACTGTCCACCGACGCTGGCCCAGCCGCTCGACGATGCGAAAAACAGGCTCGCGGAGCTGAAGAAAAAGCGATTACACTGATCGCTCACTCGAAGAGCCTGCGTGAAGGCATGCCGCGCAGCCCGGCATACAGTTCGTTCAACCCGTTTGTGGTTTCTTCGTAGTTATCGGTAATCCGAGAGAGGCCCCAGCTTGCGGTAAAAGTACTTATTTCAACGTTACCGGTAAAATCTGCAAGATACTGCCTCATCCCGGCCTGCACCGTTATCGGGCGCGAATACCGGTCATCTGAAAATTGCGACAGCTGCTCGTTTATCTGTCCGCGGGCGGCGATAACCGTCGCTATATGGGTAAGCCGGTACTCGCCGGGCCTGAGCGCAAATGCGTAGATGTCGCTTTTCCTTTTTCCGAACAGGGACCCTCTGCCAAGCGGTATACGGTACTGAAGGCCGTTCTTCATGTTCGTCAGGACCAGTTCCAGTCCCACGTTTCCGGTGTTTTCCATGCGGAAGCGACCATACAGATATCCCATATCATCTTTAGGAAGCTCGGCCTGGTTCATGATCGAGACCCCTCTGACGATACATCCGGACAAAAGCAACGGCAACACCAGGCACCACACATGCAATCGTTTCATGGCTGCACAGCTCCTTTAATTTAATTTTCCGCGAGTCGTCGAAACTGGGCTCTATAATAAATTCAAACGAAGCGACTACGGAATAATTTAACGATGATCGGGGTGGGAGGCGTCCCTCCATTCAAAAAGAGGGCGGGATGAGGCTATATGCTGCTGTAACACCTTTCTACACTTCCTAGACGGCACGCGTCAAGTATTTATCGCTTTTCTGATAATTCATCAACCGTCGCCCGATAACCGAAACACGTCCCCCCGAACGCAATCTGCAAAACGGCATTACCTTCGTGTCCGGGCATGTCAATTTTCGGATCGTTTGAAAAACAGCTTGATTCTCCATCAGATCACCCGTATACTTGCATTATACTGTTCGCCAAGGGAGGGGTGCATGAACATACACAAGGTTACTGGTACCGACGTTGTCGGCCAGTCCGTATTCGGCAATTCGCGCGACTTCATCGACCAGGTCAAAAAGAGTGTTGGGGAGCCCGAGCAGCAGCCGCGCGATGAGATGAAAGGCTCGAACATCGACGTAAAGGCCTGATTAAAGGCGCGATGGACGTCCCCGCACTTCGCCTTTATTGCCTCGCAAAACCGGCCACCTCGGCTGATTTCCCCTTTGGAAGCGATGTGCTCGCCCTTCGCGTCGGGAAGAAAATCTTCGCCCTCGTCGCCCTTGACGAATCTCCGCCAAGGGTAAATCTAAAGTGCGATCCGTTACTCGCGATGGAATTGCGAGAACGGTATCCGGGCGTAACGCCGGGATACCACATGAACAAGGCGCACTGGAACACGGTCACGCTCGTCGGTGTTCCAGAGAGGGAGTTACGCGCGATGATCGATCATTCCTACGAAATCGTGCTGAAGGGCCTGTCGCGCCGCAAGCGTGAAACCATTGGGGCAAAACGGGCCGACTGAATTCCGCGGCACGCGGAGGCTCATTCGCCGGGTAAGTTCAGCACCACCCTGAATTCCGTCCCTCCCTGCTGCAGGTTCCTGACCGAGATCTCCCCGTTGTGGTCGGTTACGATCCGCTTTACGATTGCAAGCCCCAGCCCGACGCCGGTAACCTTGGTCGTGTAGAACGGTTCAAAAACCCTGCCCAGGTCGTCCTCGCGAATACCCGACCC
Source organism: Spirochaetota bacterium (assembly GCA_035477215.1). Taxonomy (NCBI): domain Bacteria; kingdom Pseudomonadati; phylum Spirochaetota; species Spirochaetota bacterium. Next base: position 28,550 of record DATIKU010000042.1, read on the forward strand.
GCTGTCGCGCACGCAGACGACAACGCTTTTGGCATCGGTCTCGGTGACGATCTCGATCGTGCCCTCGGGCGGCGTGGCGTCGATCGCGTTCTGCACCAGGTTCAGCAGGAGCTGCTTCATCTGGTTGAAGTCGGACTTAACAAGCGGGATGTCTCTGGCGAGCTTCATCCGCACCTCTATCCTGCGCTCCTGGAACAGGTTGCGCAGCAGGTCTATGGTGTCGTTAATCGCGTCGTTAACGTTGTTGAATTCCTGGATATAGGGCGTTGGCCGTGTAAAATCCATCACGTTGGAAAGCACCTTCTCGAGGCGCTCCGACTCTTTCAGGATGACCGCCGCGGCGGATCGAATCATCGGCTCGTGCTTCGACGCGTCGCGGCCCAGCTGCAATACGCGCCGCGCGTAGCCGCCCATCGTCACGAGCGGATTTCGGATCTCGTGCGCGATATGCGAGGCGATACGTCCCACCGCCGCCAGCTTCTCCGTTTCGACGATGGCCTCCTGGCGGTCGGTTATCTTCTGCATCTCCTTCTTGAGCGCGGCGAGGTTGTTATAACTCTCGATCGACAGAGCGGCCTGAAAGCCGAAAATGGACAGCAGCTCGATGCTGTCGCCCGTAATCGGCACCTGATTGAACTTGTTGTCGGCCACTATCACGCCTATCGCCCGGTTGACCGCGACAAGCGGGACCACGACGAACTCGCGTACCTCCATCAACGCACGCAGACCCTCGTCGATCCGCCCGTCTACATCGGCGTCATAAACGTGGATGCTTTCGACATTTTTCATCGCCGAAACCAGAACGCTTCCGTGGTCCAGCGGGATGCGGGAGGCGGTCACTTTATCGAGGAGCTTTCTCCCCTTTCGCGCTTCATTCGTAAAACCCTTGAACTGGTCGAAAATATCGACTTTATTCGAGGGGATCGAGCTCCAGATCTCTATCGCCTCCTCGATAGAGTCCGGGCCCACGGCCATCCTGCCAACGAGGGAAGGCTCTTTCTCGTCGACAAGAAAGAGCATGGCCCTGTTAAAGCCCAGGCCCGAACCTGAAGTAACTCCGGTCAGAATCGTAAAGAGCACTTCATCGAGTTCTTCATCGCGTCGGATCGATTCCGATATCTGGCTGAGCAATGTTATCTGGTAATCCTTCCTGCAGCGGTTGGTGATGTCATCGATAACCAGGATTATCTGATTCCTGCCCTGCACCACGATGCGCGAGATCTTTATATCGGCGATAACGCTGATGCGCCGCTTTGAAAGCAAGTGGGTTTTCTCCATCACCACCGACTCGCCCGTGTTCTTAAGCGAACCGATGGCCTCCTTGACCCTCCCCGTAAGGAAGTAGAAGACCTCTTCTATGTTTTTTCCGTATATCTCGCCCTGCTGGTACTGGAATTTGCGGCAGAAGCTCTCATTCGCGAAGAGTACGTCCTCGTCCTCGTCGAGCACCAGAAAATACGAGCTTATCGACAGGACGATATTGTTGTACATCTCCCGCAATTGCTCTATCTCCCCTTTCTGCGTGGAGACTATATCCTCAAAATGCTTCCCGATCACCGTCAGGTCTCTGAATATTCCGGCCAGCTCGTCCCGCCCCCGCAGGGAAAAGCGCGGCATATAGTATTTCCCCTTTTTAAATTCGGCGATGGTGCGCTTGATAAAGCCGATCCTGTCCAGGTAAAAATATTTCCCGAGAATCGTCAGAACGGCCAATTTAAAAAGCAGCAGCGAGCCGACCACCGGAAGCAACGGGATTAAAAATCCGCCGAACGCCTCGTTTTCCGCATGTACCATCATGAGTAGACAGGCCACAAGCACGACATCGAGGATTACGAGCAGGGATATGGAGAAAAAAAACCTTCTGTTCATAGGTGTCAATCGGGACGAATGACCATTCCGCGGGCCATTGAGGTAAGCCCGTTAATTTTTTAAAAAAAAGCCTGCTCTGTTAAAAACGGTATTGCCGGTTTACGCGGCGACCTTAATATGCCCTCATGAAACTGCTAATTGCAACAAAAAATACTAACAAGGTCCGCGAAATACGGGACAAGCTGGCCCGTCTGCCCGGACTTGAAATTTTGTCCCTCGAGGACACTGGCGGCATCCCCGATGTTGTTGAAGACGGCGACACCTTCGCCGAAAACGCCGCCATAAAGGCGCTTGCCGTCGCCGCCACGACGGGGTTCACCTCGCTTGCCGATGATTCCGGGCTAATCGTCGACGCGCTCGACGGCGCTCCTGGCATATACTCGGCCCGCTTCGGCGGGAGCGGCCTTTCAGACGCCGAGCGCTGCCTACTCCTGCTCGAGAAGATGACGGCCGTTCCGAAAGGAAGCCGTTCGGCCCGCTTCGTATGCGCCATCGCCATAGCCCGTCCCGGAACCGTGATCCATACGGCCGAGGGAGTATGCGAGGGGAGCATCATACGGGAGATGCGCGGCGGCATGGGCTTCGGATACGATCCCGTTTTTCTTGTCGAAGGGACGAAAAAAACCATGGCCGAGCTCAGCATGAAAGAGAAGAACAGTCTCAGCCACCGTGCCAGGGCTCTCGAGGCCGCGGCACTTTTCATCCGAAAGCTCGCCGCCGGGACCGATAAAAATCATCACACCTGAAAGGAAAGTCGCCTTTTACCTGGACTTCAAAATGAAAAAACCCGAAGCGTTCCCGCTTCGGGTTTTTTATAATATGGTCAAGCCTCACGACCGATTAGTACTGGTCGGCTGAACGCATCGCTGCGCTTACACCTCCAGCCTATCAACCTCGTGTTCTCCGAGGGGTCTTCAGTGGCCCGAAGGCCAGGGGAAATCTAATCTTAGAGTAGGCTTCCCGCTTAGATGCTTTCAGCGGTTATCCCTTCCGAACATAGCTACCCAGCGGTGCCGCTGGCGCGACAACTGGTACACCAGAGGTTCGTCCATCCCGGTCCTCTCGTACTAGGGACAGATCTCTTCAAATTTCCAACGCCTGCAGAGGATAGGGACCAAACTGTCTCACGACGTTCTGAACCCAGCTCGCGTTCCGCTTTAATCGGCGAACAGCCGAACCCTTGGGACCTTCTCCAGCCCCAGGATGCGAAGAGCCGACATCGAGGTGCCAAACAGTGCCGTCGATATGAACTCTTGGGCACTATAAGCCTGTTATCCCCGGAGTACCTTTTATCCGTTGAGCGATGGCCTTTCCATACAGGACCACCGGATCACTAACCCCTACTTTCGTACCTGCTCGACTTGTAGGTCTCGCAGTCAAGCTCCCTTGTGCGTTTACACTCTGCGCACGATTTCCGTCCGTGCTGAGGGAACCTTAGGGCGCCTCCGTTACATTTTAGGAGGCGACCGCCCCAGTCAAACTGCCCACCAGACAGTGTCCTAGCCCTGGATCAACAGGTGCCAGTTAGTAGTCCAATACAATAAGGGTGGTATTTCAAGGATGACTCCACCGAAACTGGCGTCCCGGCTTCCAAGTCTCCCACCTATCCTACACGTACTGAACCAAACTACAGTGTCAGGCTACAGTAAAGGTTCACGGGGTCTTTCCGTCCTTCTGCAGGTAGTCCGCATCTTCACAAACACTACAATTTCGCCGAGTCTCTCGTTGAGACAGTGACCAAGTCGTTACACCATTCGTGCAGGTCGGAACTTACCCGACAAGGAATTTCGCTACCTTAGGACCGTCATAGTTACGGCCGCCGTTTACCGGGGCTTCAATTCAGAGCTTCGCATGATAAATCACGCTAACCCCTCCTTTTAACCTTCCGGCACCGGGCAGGTGTCAGGCCCTATACTTCATCTTTCGATTTTGCAGAGCCCTGTGTTTTTGGTAAACAGTCGCTTGGCCCGTTTCACTGCGGCCCCCTCATGCTCCATCCGCGAGGACTTCACACTACACGGGGCGTCCCTTATTCCGAAGTTACGGGACTAATTTGCCGAGTTCCTTAACGAGAGTTCTCACGAGCGCCTTAGGATACTCTCCCCGCCTACCTGTGTCGGTTTGCGGTACGGTCACCCGGTTTCGCGTTTAGAGGTTTTTCCTGGTGGCATAGAATCAAGACCTTCGCTTCCCCGAAGGGTCGCTCCCCTACAGCCTCGGCCTTAAGGAAACCCGGATTTGCCAGAGTCTCCAGCCTTCGCATAAGAACAGGGAAGACCAACTCCCTGCGTCCCTATCTTTCCACGTCACCCCTTCACGATAACCTCCACCAGGTGGTGCAGGAATATGAACCTGCTTCCCATCGACTACGCCTTCCGGCCTCGTCTTAGGGGCCGACTAACTCTGAGGTGATTAACATTGCCCAGAAAACCTTAGGCTTACGGCGAGCATGTTTTTCACATGCTTAATCGCTACTCATGCCGGCATTCTCACTTCTATACAGTCCAGTCGTCCTCGCGGTCGACCTTCAACCCGTATAGAACGCTCCTCTACCACTCGTATCGCTACGAATCTAAAGCTTCGGTGGTATGCTTAGCCCCAATCATTTTCGGCGCAGAATCACTCGACCAGTGAGCTATTACGCACTCTTTAAAGGTATTGCTGCTTCTAAGCCAACCTCCTGGCTGTTTAAGCAATTCCACATCCTTCTTCACTTAGCATACACTTGGGGACCTTAGCTGTTAGTCTGGGCTGTTTCCCTTTCGACCACGGAGCTTATCCCCCGTAGTCTGACTCCCGTGCTCTAAAGTTATGGCATTCGTAGTTTGAAAGAGTTTGGTAAGTTTGTGGACCCCCTACCCCTATCAGAGCTCTACCACCACAACTAAACACACGAGGCTAGCCCTAAAGCTATTTCGAGGAGAACCAGCTATTGCCGAGTTTGTTTGGCCTTTCACCCCTATCCACAACTCATCCGATAGTTTTTCAACACTAAACGGTTCGGTCCTCCATCCCGTTTTACCGGGATTTCAACCTGGCCATGGATAGCTCACTCGGTTTCGGGTCTACTCTATACAACTAATCGCCCTGTTCGGACTCGCTTTCGCTACGGCTCCGCGACTGCCGTCACTTAACCTCGCTGAATAGAGTAACTCGCCGGCTCATTCTACAAAAGGCACGCGGTCAGGCATGACTTGCGCCATAGCCCTCCCACACCTTGTAGGCATACGGTTTCAGGTTCTATTTCACTCCCCTCTCGGGGTTCTTTTCACCTTTCCCTCACGGTACTTGTGCACTATCGGTCACTGGTGAGTATTTAGCCTTACGAGATGGTCCTCGTAACTTCCCACAGGATTTCACGTGTCCCGCGGTACTCAGGAATCCAGACCAGGAAGACTTTCTGCTTTTCGCCTACGGGGCTATCACCCTCTTTGGCCCTCTTTCCAGCGGGTTCGGCTAAACAAAAGTTTTGTAACTTCCCGAGAGCCCCTGAATGCTCTCCATCTGAATCCTATTACCCCGATCCTACAGCGGCTCAGGCCTGTAACGTATAGATCGGTTTAGGCTGTTTCCCTTTCGCTCGCCACTACTCAGGAAATCACGGTTGTTTTCTTTTCCTCCGGGTACTAAGATGTTTCAATTCCCCGGGTTTGCTTCCGTTACCTATGTATTCAGTAACAGATACTGCGGGTTCGCCCGCAGTGGGTTTTCCCATTCGGTTATCCTCGGATCAAAGGATGCTTGCTCCTCCCCGAGGCTTATCGCAGCTTGCCACGACCTTCATCGCCTACCAGTGCCAAGGCATTCACCGTACGCCCTTACTTGCTTGACCATATTATATTGTCTGCTGTTTCCAACAAACGGGTCGCTCGTAAATTCGTTTGTGAACGGACTACTTAATTAAATAAGTAGATACACCATATTTAAAAGAACAATGCAGCAAACAATCTCGCTTGTGCATTTTGGAGGTGAACGGGTTCGAACCGATGACCTACTGCGTGCAAGGCAGTCGCTCTCCCAACTGAGCTACACCCCCCAATTCTTGCGTGCTTCCTGAATTGGGCCTGAGTGGAGTCGAACCACCGACCTTACGATTATCAGTCGTACGCTCTAACCAACTGAGCTACAGGCCCATGCTCTTTACTCCAACTTGAAACCACTCCGCACCGGGCGTCTCGCTCCACTCATACATCACACCGGGTTTCAAGATAACCTGATTCCCTCAAAACTGAGTAGTAATGATTAAGGCTCCACGTCACTGTTTAAGTCTATCCTTTGAAAGGAGGTGATCCAGCCGCACCTTCCGATACGGCTACCTTGTTACGACTTCACCCCCCTCACCAGCTTCACCTTGGTGACCTTCCCCCCTTGCGGGTTAGATCAGCCACTTTGGGTGCTGCCGACTCGGGTGGTGTGACGGGCGGTGTGTACAAGGCCCGGGAACGTATTCACCACAGCGTTCTGATCTGTGATTACTAGCGATTCCAGCTTCATGCAGTCGAGTTGCAGACTACAATCCGAACTGAGACCGGTTTTTTGAGATTGGCTCCACCTCGCGGTCTTGCGACTCTTTGTACCGGCCATTGTAGCACGTGTGTAGCCCTGGACATAAGGGCCGTGATGACTTGACGTCGTCCCCACCTTCCTCCGGTTTATCACCGGCAGTTCCCCTAGAGTGCCCAGCATTACCTGGTAGCAACGAGGGGTAGGGGTTGCGCTCGTTGCGGGACTTAACCCAACATCTCACGACACGAGCTGACGACAGCCATGCAGCACCTCTGTACATGCCCGAAGGAGGGTGTATCTCTACACCTGTCATGCACAGTTCAAGCCCAGGTAAGGTTCTTCGCGTATCATCGAATTAAACCACATGCTCCACCGCTTGTGCGGGCCCCCGTCAATTTCTTTGAGTTTCATCCTTGCGGACGTACTCCCCAGGCGGTATACTTAATGCATTTGCGTCGGCACAGATGGCAAAACCACCTACACCTAGTATACAACGTTTACGGCGTGGACTACCGGGGTATCTAATCCCGTTCGCTCCCCACGCTTTCGCGCCTTAGCGTCAGTTCTAGGCCAGAGAGCCGCCTTCGCCACTGGTGTTCTTCCAGATATCTACGCATTTCACCGCTACACCTGGAATTCCGCTCTCCTCTCCCGAACTCAAGAGAACCAGTATTAGATGCAATTCACGGGTTGAGCCCGTGGCTTTCACACCTAACTTAGTTCCCCGCCTACACGCCCTTTATGCCCAATAATTCCGAACAACGCTCGCCTCATACGTATTACCGCGGCTGCTGGCACGTAGTTAGCCGAGGCTTTAGACAGGTACCGTCATCACAAGAAATATTACCCCTTGCTTATTCGTCCCTGCTTACTGGACTTTACAATCCGAAGACCTTCATCGTCCACGCGGCGTCGCTGCGTCAGGCTTTCGCCCATTGCGCAAAATTCTTAACTGCTGCCTCCCGTAGGAGTCTGGGCCGTATCTCAGTCCCAGTGTGACCGTTCACCCTCTCAGGCCGGTTACCCATCGTAGCCTTGGTGGGCCATTACCCCGCCAACAAGCTAATGGGCCGCGGACTCATCTCCAGGCGGTAGGCCTTGCGGTCCCCACCTTTAATAGCTGCTGCATATGCAGCCGCCATCTCATTCGGTATTAGCTACCCTTTCGGGTAGTTATCCCCATCCCAGAGGTAGATTATCCACGTGTTACTCACCCGTTCGCCACTCTCCCCTCAATGCAAGCACCGAGGTTCCCGTCCGACTTGCATGTTTAAGACGCGCCGCCAGCGTTCGTTCTGAGCCAGAATCAAACTCTCCGTAATAGAACGTATTGAGAGTTTTATTCGTTTCTAAAATTTGAAACTGACGTGAAACCTTTTACATACCACTACTACTCAGTTTTCAAAGAACCATCGTCAGGGGATAAAAAACCCCAGCTTTCTGGGAATCGACGTTTTAAAAAGGATTCGCTGTAAGCCGCTTGTGATTACAACATAGCTACGGGCCGTTTAGCCGTCAAGCTTTTTTGTAACTTTTCGGTCGACTTCGAGGAATTTTTAACTTTTTAAAGAACACCTGCAAACACCGCAAAGCGTAGAGAACATATAAATAGTATCGCACTTTTCGTCAAGAGAATTTTGCTTAAAATATAATTTTATAAATTATTTCACACCCGCCGCGTTTCAAGCCGGCCTCCGCCGACTTACACCCAAACGCCGTCGGCGACCGTGCTCCTTCTACCACCTTTTTTTCAGCATCTCCTCGTAGCCCTGCAGCATGAAAAAAGAGGCGCGGTCGAAATAGAGCACGACCCTGTTGTTGATATCGAGCGCCTGGACGTAAACATGCAGGTCTTCCTCGATCTTTTTTAGAACGAACATCCACAGATGGCGCTTCAGAAGCACCAGCGCCCTGTGCACCTGGGAGAAAGGTATCCCCTGCTTGTGCCGCTCGCGCCCCAGTTGACGGAATTTCTGCGCGATCTCCTCCTTCGGAAAATCCTTCACGATCCACTTGGAAATATCGCGGTAGATGGAGTTCGCCGATTCGTACACCATCTGGCGGTCCAGGTTCCGGTACGCGAAGGTGTCCGGGTTGCGGAGCAGATCGTTCATGAAGAGCTCGGTAATCTCCTGGTGATTTCCCTCGATAAGCTCGACGAACCGATTGGTCAGAATATCTCTTTTCCTTAACATGACCATCCTTAAATGAATAAACGAGAGGTTTTCGGCGTCGCGGCGTTACGGTGCAAGGCGCCGTGGAAATAACCTATATCGGAGCGACCGCTCAGTAAAGCCATTTTTATAATATGGCGACAAAAATAGTTATTGGAAAAGAAACGCTATATCGGGTATGGTTGCGGCGGAAACACACTGGCCGGCAACCATCCACCTATGAAAAGGCTGAACGAAAAAGCGCGCACGCTGCTCGCGAAAGCGATCGGAGCGGCGAACGTAATCGTGGAGGACGAGATCCTCGACCGGTATGCGCGTGACGAGACCTCCGACCTCGAACACGCCCCCGACATCCTCGTGCGCGTGTCCTCTGCCGTGGAGGCGAGCCGCGTGCTCAGAATATGCAACGATCTCGGCGTCCCGGTTACCCCGCGCGGGGCGGGGACGGGCGTAACCGGCGGTGCGGTCCCGGTTGCGGGCGGCGTGGTGCTCTCGCTCGAGCGGATGAACAGGATACTCGAGATCGACGAGCGCAACATGACGGCGCTTGTCGAGCCCGGCGTCATCACGGGCGACCTCCAGCGCGCGGCGAGCGAGCGGGGTCTCATGTATCCCCCGGACCCGGCAAGCCTTGATTCCTGCTCGATCGGCGGTAATGTCGCCGAGGGCGCCGGGGGGCCGCGCGCGGTCAAGTACGGCACCACGAAGGACTATGTCCTCGGCCTTGAATTCGTACTTCCCGACGGCGGCATCATCAACACCGGCGGCAAGTTCGTAAAAAACGCCACGGGCTTCAACCTGTGCGGTCTCCTCACCGGTTCCGAGGGCACGCTCGCCGTCATCACGAAAATTCTTCTGCGCCTCATTCCGGCGGCGCCCTTTACCATGGACCTCCTCCTTCCTTACGACACCCTCGAAGCGGCCGTGGATGATGTATACGCCATCATCGCGCGAAGGGTAGTTCCCGCCGCGCTCGAGTTCATGGAAGAGGACGCCATACGCATTACCGCGCGTCATCTCGGAGTGGACATGCCCTTTCCGGACGCGCGGGCGCACCTGCTGGTACAGTTGGATGGGACCTCCGAAGAGGAGGTGCGCAACCAGGTCGCCACAATCGCCGGCAGCGTGAGCGTCCCCGAAGAGCGGATCATCGCCGCCGAAAGCCGCGCCCAGAGCGAACGGATATGGAAGGCGAGGCGCACGATACGCGAGGCGATCACCGCGGAAAGCCCCGTCTTCCTGGCGGAAGACACGGTGGTGCCGCGCTCGGAGATCCCCGTCTTTTTAAAGAAGGTGAAGGAATTCCTTAACGGCAGAGGGCTGCGCTCGGTGATGTTCGGGCACGCCGGCGATGGGAATGTGCACATCGATGTGCTCATGGGCGCCATGTCCCGCACGGAATGGGACGGCCTGTTGCCCGTGTTGAAGAAGAACATCTATGCGACAGCGCTCGCGCACGGCGGAACCATCACCGGCGAACACGGAATCGGTTACACGCGCAGGGAGTATCTTGGCCTCGCACTCGGCGATGATGAGATCGCCCTGCTGAAAAGGATCAAGACCGCGTTCGATCCCCGCGGCATACTCAATCCGCGTAAAATTTTCGGGGACTGACGGCACACATGGCAGAACGGGAACACCGCCATCCGGCCCCACCGGCCGCGGACACTTCAGGCTGTACCGATCACTCCGACGCCGGCGTCGCGAAACCGGCGGGGTGCGTCTCGGTACTCGTGGCCGACGACGAGCCCGCCATCCGCGACCTCCTCACCACCGTCCTTGCGGGCATGGGCATAGGCAGGATCGACAGCGCCCAAAACGGCCTCGAGGCGTGCGAGCTCTGCCTCGGCAACGAGTACGATATCATATTCCTCGACGTATCGATGCCGGTGCTCTCCGGTGTCGACGCTTACAGGCGAATACGAGAGGCCCGTCCGTCCACGCGGGTCGTCTTTATAACCGGCCTTTACCAGGACGAGGAGCTGATTGAAAAGATCGGCGGCGAGCGCACCTGCGGCTATATCAGGAAGCCCTTCAATATCGCCGACATCCGCTCTATCGTCTCCTGCGTGGTTCGAGCCGGGATTACGTGAATTAATCTTGATTAAATAATCGCTGATCATTCAATGTCCAAAAATCCCAAGAGGTACCACATGACCAAGGCAAACATAGGCATTATCGGGGGTTCCGGCCTCTACCAGATCGACGGGATAAAGGTAATCGAAGAAACCACCGTCAGAACCCCGTGGGGCTATCCGTCCGATTCGATGGTCATCGCCGAGATCGGCGGGGTGCGGACCGCGTTTCTTCCGCGGCACGGGCGCGGGCACGTCCACCTGCCCCACGAAATCAATTACCGGGCGAATATCGCCGCGCTCAAGATGATCGGCGTCGAGAAGATCATCGCTTTCTCCGCCGTCGGGAGTCTCAAGGAAGAAATCCGCCCGCTCGATTTCGTCCTGCCCTCGCAGGTAATCGACCGCACAAAGGGCCGCGCATCGACTTTTTTCGGCGAGGGTATCGCCGCGCATGTCGCATTCGCCGATCCGTTCTGCGTCTCGCTCGACGGCATCATTGCGCCGGTCGCCACGGAGATGGGACTGAAACTCCATACCGGCGAAACGCTCGTGTGCATGGAGGGCCCGGCGTTCTCTTCGCGCGCGGAGAGCAACCTGTACCGCTCGTGGGGCGCGGGCGTCATCAACATGAGCACGCTTCCCGAGGCCAAGCTCGCGCGCGAGGCCGAGCTGTGCTACGCGGTGATCTGCATGAGCACCGACTACGACTGCTGGAAGATGGACGAGGAGCACGTCAGCGTCGAGATGGTGGTGGCCAACCTTAATAAAAACGCGGCCAACGCGCGCAATCTCATCAAGGCGATCGTGCCGCGCGCGGCCGGTATCGGCCACTGCGCCTGCAACGAGGCCGCGAAGTACGCCGTCATCACGGCGAAGGAGCGTTGGGACAAAAAACAGGCCAGGCGACTGAACTCCATTCTGCCCGAGTATTTCTGATGCCGCATCCTTACGGCCCGTTACCGGGAAAGGCCTACACCATAATTAAAAATAATCCCGTGCCGCCTCAGGCGGCACGGGATCGGGCGGTAGCACGCGTGGTTTAAATTATATGCCGACCCGCATGCCGAGATAATATGTTCTCGGTTTGACCGGGCCATAGATATACCCGGCATCCCTGGTGTCACCTTCATCGAGATCATCCTGATAGGAATCGCTTATATTGTCGACCCCGGCGAAGAGATCAGCGTGCCGGTACTCGTCGATTTTCCAGCGATACCGGAGCTGCGCATTAAGCACCAGGAACGTATCGGTCTTTTCCAGCCTGTTAAGCGGCGTTCCGACATCATGCTCCAGCTTCTGACTGCCGATGTACTGTGTGGAAAATGTAGCGGTCAGATCGCCTAAAAAAGCCTGCAGCATCGTGAATGCCGTCATCTCGGGAACGCGCAGCATGTCTTTCGTTGTGTCGTTATCGAACACCTGCTCTTCGGGTACGACCGCCTTCGCTATCCAGGTGCCCCCGAAACTGAAGCGTAGCAGATTTTTATACGAAAGCGATGCCTCGAGATTGCCGCCTATCACCTTCGAAGTGCCGTCCACATTATCACGCAGGAAATAATCGATATTGTCCACCACCAAGCTCGGCGCCGTGTAATCGACCTCCATCTTGTCCTTTATTGTGGTGTAGAAACCGCCGACCCCAAGGTCCACAAGGAAACCCCCGAAATGCGCGTCGGCGCTCAAATCGCAGCTGTACGACATGGATTTTTCCGCTTCAATATCCTCGCTGTTGATGATCACCTGCTGGTGGCCCGACCCGCTGGCCAGGGCTACTTCAATATGGAAGTCTTCGTCGAAGACCTGCGGCGCCTTGTAGCCGGCAGACACTCCTCCCCTAAGACGAAGGTGGTCCGAGAAGCGGAGGATCGCGCTCAGGCGCGGAGCGGCGACGATCTCGTTCATCTCGCTGTGTTTGTCGGCCCGGACGCCGGCAAGCAGGTTGACAACCTTTAAGCCCCAGTCGTACTGGGCATACGCTCCGTGGTTCTGATAATGCTCCTCGACCTCCCGGCCCATCCCCGGATTCTCGTCGTCGATTTTATCGCTCGTGTACTCGTAGCCCAGTGAAATGGTGTGGTTTTTCCTCGGCGTGATGTTCGCGTTCGCCCCTGTGGCGAAATAGGGGTTCTCGGTGTTGCCGTACAGGGTTACGTTATCCGGGAGGTTCAACGGATCTGCCGGATCGCCGGCCGGACCGTAATAGGTATGCCGCTTGCTTCGGGCGAAGGCGCCGAAGATCGCGTAGCTGAATAAATCGGACACCTCGTGCTCCAGTCGGAAATCGCCGGAATCCCTGTTGGTCTTGGCCTGCTCGCGTATATTCGAATCGAACGGCTCCTTGTCGAGATTGTTTCCGCCCTTGCGGTCCTCGTAAAGCGAATAAAAGTTATACGACAATTCCATCCCCTTCATGATATTGAGGTACCCGCTTGCGCCGAAGGTCTTGCTTTCGGTGCGCGCAAGGTCCGAATAGCCGTCGCCGTTGGCATCCCAGTCGTCCCGCTCCATCTTGGAGCCGAACACGGCGAGGCCCGCCTTTGCGTTACGCGACACCGCCGAGGCAAAGCCCGAAACCGTGTGCGCGAAGGCCTCGTCGCCTTTGACGAACTCCTGTTTGTAGGTAAGGCTCGCCTGGTTAGAGACCGGCTTGCGCGTGATTACATTGACAACTCCGCCGATCGCCCCGCTGCCGTACAGGGCTGACGCCCCCCCGCGCACGACCTCCACCCGGTCCACGAGTTCCACGGGAAACTGCTGTAAAAAATACACCCCGGCAAGCGAAGACAATGTGGGATAGCCGTTAAAGAGCATCTGCGTGTAATTACCCTCAAGCCCGTTTATACTCACGGTATTGGCGGCGCAATTCTGGCACTGGTTATCGGCAAGCAACCCCGTTTCCGCGTTCAGCGCGTCGAAAAGTGTACCCGCCCCCTTGGACTCCATCCTCTGGCGATCTATAAGATCGGTTTTTACCGGCGCGGTTTTCATGAACTTCTTCGTCTTGGTGCCCGTTACGACTATTTTAGAATCCGATTCCTCGGATTTATCGGCCTGATCCTTTTCAATTTCCGTTTCCACTTCGAACGCCATAAGCGCCGGCGATACGAAGCAGATAGCCACACCGAGCAGCGCGATGATTATCAACTTTTGCAAACGTCTTCTATTCATGCGTTGTATCCTCCATATTAAAAATTCATTGCCGCTTCGGACAGCGCTCCGCCGGGATGGCTGCCATCATGTCCGTTTTACGGCATTATGCGTCGGTTTTTCGCGTCGTCAGTATTGGAAGAGCGGTTTGGAAAGGCGGTGCCCTGATGGTGTTCGACCAGCCCGGCATGGTTTGCGGGAGCAGCGTACATGGATCGGTAACGTCATCTACCTGTACAAAGCACGCGATGACCGACAACAGCCCCCCCTGGAACTCGGCGCCCATGAAAGTGAGAGACTTGCAGAAAATATCTCCACCAACTCCGGGATGGGGGTCGAAGTGTTCTTTCGGCAGGGCGAAGGTGAGTGATGACGCCAGCAGAACGCCGATCGTAAGGGCATGGAACCGGGACGGCGAATGTCGGAGTGCTTTTTTCATCCTCTCACCACAGGGTGAACCTTATTTCCAGCCGGATCGTCATCTCCTCCTCCGCGAGCGCCGGGGGGAATGGCTCGAAGGGAAGAGATCTGGTGATGCTCGCGATGGCCGCGTCGGTCAGCGCCGGATACCGGGCGGGGCGCAGGATGGTCACCTTCTTAACGCTTCCGCTACGGGTGACGAGCAGGCGCACCGCCACGATCCCCTCGTGACCCTTCTTTTGCGAATCGTCGGGGTACAGCTTGTTGCGCTCGATTCTGGAGACAAGGTACGACACGTACCGCTGGCGGACGTCATCCGCCGTAAGATTGTCTTCCGCCACTCGCTTCTCGGCCTCGTCCTTTTCGAGCTCGCGGGGAATCTCGGAGACCCTGCGCACATGGTACTGCTCCTGCCCCCTGTTAAGATCGATGACCGTCCGCTCGGGTGAGGAAAACTCGATGCCGGTGACAACGGCGATGGCAATCGTCATCAGGAGGATTATCCCTCCCACGCGGTTGAGCATCGAGCCGCTCTCGAGATCTTTTAAAAAATCGAGGAACATTCTCTCGCGATCGAGTCGCATCTGCGTGCCCCTACCTCTTACGGTCATGCTCGACCGAGAAGCTGGTGGAACCCGCCAGCTTGGCGATATCAAGTATCTCCACAAAGGCCCCGTAGCTTATGGAAACATCCCCCTTAAAGATCACGTCGTATTTTCCAAGCTTCGCCATGCGATCCTGAAGCACCCCCTGCAGATCTTCTATCGCAACCAGGTCCTTGTTGACATACACCCGCCCCCTGGGGTCCACCGTAACGACCAGATCGACCTTCTCCAGCTTCTCCTTGAAGAGGGCCTTGGGAAGCTCCATCTTCAGCATCGGGGCGATGAAGTTCGAGCTCAGCATGAAGAAAATCAGCAGTTGAAAGATGATGTCGATGAGCGGCGCCAGCTCGATATGCGGATCGTTACGCCTGCCGCGAATGAATTCCATCAGACCGCCTCCTCCACAACCGTACCGGGACCGGACCCGAAGGAGATGGCATCGAGCCCGGATGACGCCTCCTCACACCCGTTGGTCGAGTCATAAAAGCGCTCGTTGAGATAGGTCACGGTATAACTCATGCCGTTTATCCTCTCGGAGATGAGCTTGTCGAGATACATGTAGGCCAGCTGCGCGGGAATCGCCACCGACAGGCCGGCCACGGTGGTGATGAGCGCCTCCCAGATGCCGCCCGCCAGCGACGAGACGTCGACCTGCCCTCCCATGTCGGCGATGACGGCGAAGGCGCTGATGATACCGGTGACCGTGCCGAGCAGTCCGAGCAGTGGCTCCACATGCGCCACGGCCGAAAGCCCGCGCATATGGCGCTCCATGCGCTCGACCTCCTCGGATCCCGTGCGCTTGAGGGCCTCCTCCCTCGATCGCGCGCCGCGGCCGAGGTTTTCCATATAGACCAGCACCAGCTTCACGTAGGGGCTTCGCTTCCACCGCTCCGCGTCGATCCTCTCCATCAGGCGGGAAAGTATGCCTTCGCCCCGCCTTTTCGCCTTGCCCTCGGGAACAACCAGAATATCGAGCCCTTCAAGGGGGCCGGCGGATAACCGTTCGACCAGCGCCTGCCTGAACAGCGTATATCGAACCGAGGTGAAATAAAAATACAGAAGACGCTCCACGGTAATCGCCAGGCCAAGGAAGGCCCCGGCGATGATCGGCCACATTACGGGGCCGCCTTTTTCTATCAATTCGAACATATTCACACTCCCTGAGGATATCGAGTCTCATACAAAGACTTGTATTTAATGACGCAAGGCTACTTCACATGGCGGCCGTTGGAGCCTTCTCCCGGAAAACATACTCGGGACCCTGTGTTCGCCTCTTTGGTACTGATCGGGGTGATGAGTCAGCGGGGAGGAGCCCTTGTGGGATCGGAACCACGAACGGGGTATGCGGGTAAAACAGCGAACACATAAACAATATGCCGCATATATACGGGATGCGTATCGACGAGAGTATCCGCATCCTGCGATCCATCCCCTATCGAGTAGAGGGATTTGCAGAAAACGTCCGCACCGACGCCAAAGTGAGGGTCGAAGGTCTCCCGCGGCAGAAAAAACGTCATCGCCGAGAGGAGGAACACAACCACCGCACCCCGCCTGAGCAGGGCCGGCGCATCCTTCCCGAAGATTTTACCCGCCGTTGTAATCATCGCACGTTCCGGAACCTATACACTGAAACCGCCGATCGACCCCCGTCAACCCTTTTGTTTGTCCGCCCGCGCCCGAGCAGCCGGGCCCTCCCTTAACAGTTTTCAATCACCCAGCCCGCACCGAACGGCCGGATTCATTCATAAGCCATTCAATAATATAGTTATCACACAATGTTAGTTTTATCTAATATTCGTCAAGCAAAATACCCGGGCGCCTCGAAAAATCAGGGCATTCATTATTCAAATAATAGTAGGTCCTGATATAACCGGCGGTTGCACCCACAGGGTAACTTCAAAAAACGAATTTATAGAGGTCCCCGCCTCTTTTCGATGCTGATCCTGCCTGAATTCCACTGGATGAGTGTAAACGGGGGCTACTTCTCGTGGAGAAATTTCCCTTCGGAGAGAAAAAAAAGCACATTGTCGGCCACCGCACGCTGCGCCAGGAGCGTGGAGTGCTGGCCTTTCAAAAGTATGAAGTCCTTCATCCCGGGCAGCTTCGTTTCTTCCACCTTCACCGTGCCGTCGTTATCGCCGGGAATGAACGGGTTGATTCCGACCTCGCTACCGAGGCCGCCCGCGATAACGCCGAACTCCGCGCGGGGCGGGGGAAGGAGAAGCGGATACGAATCGGGTGCGCCGGCCACCTGCTGCCCGGCCCTGCCGAACGCCCAGCGATAGGGCATCCATTTGCCCAGGTACGATGCGAGCGTCGAGCCCCGGTTTGGCGGCGCGATCATCACCACGCGGCCCGGGTTCGGGCACGCGTAATGCGCGAGGTAGTAGCGCACCACGATACCGCCCAGGCTGTGTGTGACAAAATGGAGCCTGCCTCGCTCCGGGGGAAGCTGTTGTACGGTCTGGTGGAGCAGCTCGGCGATGTCCTCTATCGATTCGCGGGTGCTCGGATAACCGAAATTGATTACGCGGTAACCCCGCTTTGCAAGGGCCGTCTCGATCTTCGCCATGGAGCGCGGACTGCGGAATATGCCATGCAGAAGGATGACCCATTCACCGTCCCGCCCGTTTTCGATTTCTCTCACCGCGGCGTCCTCTCCATGTTTTCCCGAGCGGTTGAAATACAACCATGCCGCCGCCAGGACGGCGACCCCGGCGACGAGTACGACGCCGATCGTTCCGGGACGACCCATGATCTCACCCCAGCAACCGGTCGAGCGAATTTGAATAATACTCCAGGAGCACCGATCTGCCGGGATTGACAACGAGTCTTCCATTTTTAATTGAAATTATTTTACGGCGGACAAGGACGTCGAGCGCCGCCTCCACGGTCTCGAGCGACTGCTCGAATTCGAGCAGGTCTTCCTCGAAATCCACGAGCTCTCTGGTGCGGCCCACTTTTTCACGCTCCATGCCGTCGATGATCTTCCGGCTGCTTTCGAAGGCCCGCCCGTGCACCAGGCGCCCGCCTTTAGCCCTGCACTTCTTCCGCAGCTCCGCCACCTTCATGGCGAGCTCGGTCCTGGTGAGCTTGTCCTTGCCCAGGAGCACGAGAGCGCGCGCCGTAACGCAGACGGGCGTTACGGGTATCGCCTTCCCTATGCGGTTCAGCAAACTGTCGGCGAAGTGCTGCACCCGCTCAAGCCGCGCTTCCCTGGGGAGGTCGAAAAGGTTTTTCTTTTCCCTGGCGAGGAACTCCGAAAGGAACACCGGGTCGCCGAAGCTTACGCTTGCCGAGCCGTGCTGTTTGAGCCTCCCGCTCGCATAACGCGCCAGGTTGAAGAAGAGAAGCAGCGGCCCCTTGCCGATTACGCGCAAGAGAGTCTTAGTGTGTTCGCGGAAGCCGCTTTTCTCCTTTCCCTTCTTCCACTCCTGGATAAGGGTCCGGTCTTCGAGCACCCAGTCGTAATTGATCGCCGCCGGAACGAAAACGAGCTCGCGCATAAAGTCCGGTTTCTTTTTAATTCCGATGATGTAGTCGAGTATGCCGATCTTCGCCGCCCGGAGTCGCCCATCGCGCGAGAGCCCACCTTCGAGGAAGATGCCCTGCGTGACTCCCTGGAGGCTTATGAGCTGCACGTATTTTTCGAGCACCAGGTGATAGAGCTTCTCCCGATAACACCGGCGTATAAAATACGCCCCGAAAGACTTGAAGATGTACTCCAGCGGCCATACCCGGGCCCACTCCCCGACGGCATAGCTCAGGGATATCTGCCGGGCCAGCATGTAGGCTACGAGGATGTAGTCGATATTGGAGCGATGGTTCATGACGAACACCACAACGCTGTCCTGAGGGATTTTCTTGAGTTTCTCGGCGTTTTCGCGGTCGATCACCACTTCGTAGATCATGTTGAGAAAGGAGTTGGCCACCCAGTAGCCCAGTTTGTAATAGGAGAGGAGGTTGAAGAACGGCACAATCTCTTCTATGTATCCTTCCACCTGGCCCTGGACATCGCGAATTTTAGCGTCTTTCTCGCGCGCGTGATCGATGATGCCCTGATGTACTTCGGTATCGTTCATGAGTTCGTGTTTGATGATCACCTTCTGCATGAACTTGTATTTGTCGAGGCGAACCCGGTTGTCGTCGAGATAATCGCGCACTGAGCGATGGAGGCGTTCCCGCACCGCGCCAATGGTGATTGCACGAAGCACCTCGTAGGCGACCAGCACCCCGAGTGCGATGAGTATGTAGCTACCGGTACCGTTCATGGAGCCTGTCTTTTCTCAATTTGGACTTTCCCGCCAAGCGGTCATGGTATACAATAAAACCACGCGCTTATCAAGCAAATATCGGATTTGTTTAATGGAGTTGCCGGGCAAGCATGAGATAGAGCGGGTTTTTCCCGGATTTTCACCAGGGCTCATTATGGGCGCCGGCACCGGGGGGAGGATCCCCCCACAATCGGGCGCTTAATCGCTTGACAGACTGCCGACCATGTAAACGATGTTTACATGGCAAAACATCATTTACAACAGAGTTGCCACAAGACAGGATGCAGGGTGGATTCCCCTCCACAGACGATGAATCCGGTGTTCGCAAAATCTGCATCAATTCAATGTTCCCGGTGAAATCGCCGGCAGACCATACGTAAGAGGAGGTGCGGTATGTCGCTCCCCGACCGTAACAATCCCTACAGCTTTAATGAATATCTTGAATGGAGAAAAGACGTGGACTACTACCGGGACGATCCCTTCGTCCAGTCTGCGCTGCGGCGTTTCGCGGGCGACGGGTGGCCGGCAGCGGACGCGGCCGCGCGCTCGATATCGCCGAAGGCGTCGTACCGCTGGCGAGATTTCGCCGACGCCATTGCCGTTCCCGAGAAGCGCCCCTACATGACACACTATGACGGGCACGGAAACCGCATCGACCGGATCGTGCGGCCGCGCGAAACCGAGATCATGGAGCGGGAGATTTTCGGCGAAGCCCTTTTCTCGGAAAAGACGCCTCCATGGGTGAAACTCATCAAGATGTACCTGGTCTATCAGAACGGCGAGGCCTGCGTGGCATGCCCCATTACCTGCACCGAGGGCATGGTGGAGCTATTGCGAAAGTTCGCCGATACACCCGAGCTCAAAGATATCCTTGCCCACACGGCGGAAGGGAACGACGGCGAGTTTGCAATCGGCGCGCAGTACCTCTCAGAGATACAGGGCGGTTCCGATGTGCCTTCCAACGTGCTCGAGGCGGTCCGGGAGGGCGATGCATGGCGCCTGTACGGCACAAAGTTTTTCTGCTCGGCCACACATGCCGACTACGCCGTGGTGACGGCGAAGCCCGCGGGATCGGAGAAGGTGGCACTCTTCGTCGTGCCATCATGGCTTCCCGAAGACAAAGAACGCGAACGGCGCAACGGTTACACGATCGACCGGATCAAATGGAAGATGGGAACAAGCGAGCTCACCACCGCGGAGCTTACGTTTAACGGCGCACGCGCGTATCCCGTCGGCCCGCTGGACCGGGGCGTGGCGAATGTTGTCGGGATCGTGCTCACCTACTCGCGCCTCACCGTGGGGCTTTCGGCCGCGGCCTTCATGACCGCGGCGGTGCGACAGGCGATGCGGTACGCTGAGTTCCGGGAGGCCTTCGGCGTCAGGATAGCGAATTTCCCCATGCTCGCCGGGCAGATCGGGGCGATTGATCGGACGGCGAAGAGGACGACCGCCGGAGCGTTCAGGCTTTACCGCGACTTCCTTTCGCTTGAAGGGGGGCTTAAGGGCGGGCTTGTCGCCGACGAGCCCGAAGAGCGGAGGCGCCGGCGCTTCGCCATGCGCGAGCTCATCATGCTGCAGAAGATAACGGCCTCGTTCGACGCGGTGGATGTAATCCGGACCGCCATGTCGGTCTTCGGCGGCCACGGCGTGATGGAGGATTTCTCGAACCTGCCGCGCCTGTACCGCGACTCGGCGGTAAACGAGCTTTGGGAGGGGCCGCGCAACGTCCTCCTCACACAGATACACCGCGACTTTCAGCGCGCGGCCGAATGGTACCGGCCCGAGGACTTCGTGCGCGACGCGATCGGCGACTGCGACGAGGCGCTGAAGAAGGACCTGGCGCGCGAGCTCGCCGACTGCGTCGCCCGCGCCGACCTTTTCAGCATGGATGCCGAAACCATGGATATCTGCGGGCGCTGGGGAAGCCTCTGCCACCGGCTCTATCACGCCTACCAGGAATGCGCTCTCAGGGAGGTGGAGGAAGGGGCGGAGGTGGCCGCCGGGTAACGCGCCGCAAACGGCCGTTATGAATTCAACCCGATCGCGACAGCGAACCGGCTCGGTCCAGTTATTTCCGCAATAAACTCAGACGGGTACATGGGGCCGCGGGGTTACTACGGCCCCCGGGCCCGATTGCGCGGTGTATTCGATCGACGAAAGACGCTCCCTTTACTTTGAATTAGCTCGCCGTTCAATGCCCTTGGGCGGAGGGTCAGGCTCTCTTCCCCTGCCGCCTGAAACTTTTTATTTTAGGCCTGCGTGGTATATGGCTTCCACAATCCGGCGGCCCAGCCCGCGGGAATCGCCTTGGCGGTTAAAGAACATCGTACCAAAGCACCAAGCCCGCTCGGAACGAAATAATTCCGGTTCATCGAGGGCGCCATGGAACCGCCGGAAACCGTCAGATCGGAAAGGCCCACCTTCCTATAAAAAAACTTGACCGGAAAATGGCCGAAGGATATATTTAAATACTTATTTAAAAATATTGAATATCTGTTTAACTATGATGATCGGTGTTCGATAATTGAAGAGTACGGCACCCCGCATAAAAATCGCCATTGTTGCGGTCCTGCTTCTCGCAGCGACGGGGGCGGCCGTATACCTGCTCGGCGACAATGCTTATTTTAACCGCAACAACCGCGTCAAACCACGCGTGGGCCCGATCGTTGAGGCCATCTACGCCCTCGGCACCGTGAAGTCCGAAAATGTTTACAACCTCAAAATGGGCGTCTCCACCACGGTGACGAAGCTGCATGTAAGGGAAGGACAGGATGTCCGGAAGAACGCGCCGCTCGCTTCGGTGGATACCGGCATGCTCGTTCGCGCGCCGTTCGCGGGCACGGTCACCCGAATATACAGCGAGGAGGGTGAAGTGGTGATGCCGGGCGTCCTGCTCCTCACCCTCATGGACCTCTCTAAAAAATATGTGCAGCTTTCGCTGGACCAGAATTCGGCCCTTCGGGTTAAAAAGGGACTCAAGGCGGAGCTCAGCTTCGAAACGCTGAGAGGAAAACTCCTGCATGGCATGGTGGAGAGCGTCTATCCATCCGGAGGACAGTTTCTCGCCCGCATCGACGTACAAGGGATGCCGCCCGAGATACTACCGGAGATGACGGCGGATGTGGCCATAGAAGTCTCGCGCAGGGAAAGCGCGCTCCTGGTCCCCCTGTCATCGGTAAACAACGGCTCTATTACCGTTGATCGCGAAGGGAAACTGCGGCAGATCAGGGTCTCCATCGGGGCGATTGACGGCGCATGGGGCGAGGTGATCGAAGGCGACATCCAGGCCACGGACGTGCTGGTCCTCGGGCGTTGAGGTGAACCGACATGCTCTACCTGGCCATCCGCCACCTCGTGAACAGACCCCACCAGACCATCCTCACCTTCATCGGCCTTATCCTCGGCGCGGCCGGGTATATCGTCTTCTCGGGCCTTCAGATCGGCTACAGCGATTACGTTGTGGACCGCCTGGTGAACGTGGACGCCTACGTGCGGATATCCCCCCGCGACTCCATAATCAACGATGAAACCTTCAAGGACATCTTTTTCCCCGGCGCCGCGGTCAGGTGGCTTCGCCCCCCGTCGGGCAGGGTGTACAACTCGTATCTTTCGAACATACAGGGATGGTTCGAGCGGCTCAAGGCGGAAAGCGACGTTGTGGCATATTCGCCGCAGCTCATCCGGGAAGTGATCTTTTCGAACGGGAAGTTTTCATATCCCGTACGGCTTGTTGGAGTAAACACGGCCACGCAGCGGAAGGTCACCAACATGGAACGCGACATCGTCGAGGGCTCGCTGGACGATATCTCCCGCGGCGATTCGCTCATTCTGATCGGCAGAGACCTCATGAAGCGGCTCGGCGCCCATCAGTACGGAACGGTCAACGTCATCAATCCCGACGGCACCGTGTACCAGGCCAAGATCGTAAGCGTATATCATACCGGCATAAAGGAGATCGATTACCGGTTTGCGTATTCTTCGCTCTCCACGGTGCAGAAGATCACCCGCTCGCCCGGGGAAATCTCGAGCATCGTGGTGCGCCTGGCCGACGTCAACGCATCGGCCGCGACCGCCACGCGCTGGCAGATGTTGAGCAGCGACAAGGTCGAGAGCTGGGACCAGTCAAAAGAGGACATACGCGTGACGCTGAAGACACAGGGGATTGTACGTAACGCCACGACCTTCACCATCATGCTGATCATCGCCTTCGGCATTTACAACATATTGAACATGGTCGTGAACCAGAAGAAGCGGGAGATCGCGATCCTCAGGAGCCTTGGCTTCAGCGAGGGGGAGACAATATTCCTCTTCCTGGTGCAGGGGATGATTCTCGGGCTCGGCGGGGGTCTCTTTGGAATGCTGGTCGGGGGGATCGCCTGCCACTACATCGAGCAGATCAAGATCGGCGTTGGCGCGGGCCACATGCCCATGTCCTGGGACGCGGCCATCTATCTCAAGGCCTTTTCGATCGTGCTGATATCCTCGATAATAGCCAGCTTTCTCCCGGCCCGCAATGCCGGCCGGCTCTCACCGATCGAAATAATACGGTGGTCCGCGTAGCCCATGAACGCGATAGAATGCAAAAGGCTCGTAAAGAACTTCGGGGACCCGCCCACCGAGGTGCTGCGTTCCGTTTCCTTCTCCGTCAAAGAAGGCGAGTTTGTGGCCATCACGGGCCGGTCCGGGTCCGGAAAGTCGACGCTGCTCTACGTGATGAGCGGACTGGACAATCCCACCGCCGGCGAGGCGAGGATCTTCGGCGAGAACATCCACGGCCTGGAAAAAAACAGGCTGCACCGGTTCCGCAACCTCCGCATGGGATTCGTCTTCCAGTTCCACTACCTGATACCGGAGCTCACCGCACTCGACAACATCCTCATGCCGGCGAGAAAATACGGAAAGGAAAAGGAGAAGCGCTCCCGGGCGCTCGATTTCCTCTCTCAGTTCGAGCTCGGACACTGCACCAACAAATACCCGTCCCAGATGTCCGGCGGCGAGCAGCAGCGGGTCGCGGTGGCCAGGGCGCTTTTAATGGAGCCCGACATACTCTTCGCCGACGAGCCCACGGGGAACCTTGATTCAGTCAACGGGGAAAAGGTGCTCAGGATTTTTGAGAAGATAAACCGCGAACACCGGGCCACAATCATGCTTGTCACCCACGAGAATGATTTCGCCGCCCGGGCCGCCCGCGAAATACACCTTATGGACGGCAAAATCGTGTATGATAGAATCCAGGAACACGGCCGCACGGGGGCGGCGCCGTGAAGAAACCCCTCCTTTCCCGCGCCTTTATGGCATTCATGCTTGCGTTTTTCGTTTTGGCCGCGGGCGGGGTTGTTCGCTCCGCGGAGCCGGTGCTTTCGCTTTGCGAGTTCCTCGAACGGGCGACGGTGAACAATCCCGACATATTCGCCCAACTGGACCGGCTGAGGGAATCGGAGGCCCTGGAACAGCAGAGCCGTGCGGTGTACGACATCGTCTTCAACCTGCACTACTCCCGCCTTTACGACCGGCCCTTTTCCGAGTACTCGTCGGTCAAAATCCGCGAACAGACCACCGACAGCGCGGGCGCGGCGCTGCAGTGGAACGTGCCGCATACCGGCACGCGCCTGCGCGGCGGCTTCGACTACCACCTCAACCGGATCACAATGGACGCGCCGTCGACGGTGCCGCCCTTCCCGATGGAGCGCATAACGGCGGACCTCTACAATCCCGATATATTCATCGAAGTCCAGCAGCCCCTGCTCAGGAACTGGCTGGGCGTCGTCGACTCCTTCCCGCTCAGGCAGTCGCGGCTTAACCGCCGGATCATGCGGGAGACCGTGGACGAGAGCGTTGAGGTCATCATGGCCGACCTCTACGGCCTGTATATCAGCTGGCACCTCTCCCACAGCCAGCTCGCAATCTACGAGAAGAACGTGGCCAACAGCGGAATATTGCTCCGCCAGGTCGTCCAGCGCTACCGCAACGGGCTCGCCGACCTCTCCGACCTGAGCAAGACACGTATCATGAACATCGAATTCATCAAGGCGAGAGATCTGCAGAAAGCCCGCTTCGAAAACCTCAGTATGAAAATAAGCCGGTGGTACTATGGACAGGACCGGTCCGGGGCCCTGCCGCGCCATACCCCTGAAACAGGGCTTTCCGTCCCCCGGCTACCGGATTCCCCCTTCGACATCGGGCGCACCCGGCAGATGCGTATACTGAATCTCACACGGCACCTCCTGGAACAGAAGCTGGAAAAAGAGAAAAGCGAGCTCCTGCCCGATCTCTCCGCGATGTTCTCCTATCGCCTCCGCAACTATGACCTTAACCGTAACGAGAGCGTCCAGTCCTACAACTACAACACCTACTCGGCGGGGCTTGTCTTCGCCTATCCGCTGGGCAACAACCTCGCCGGGGGCAGGGTCGAGGAGACGCGCGCCGCCATTAAAAAGTGGGGGCACGAAGCCGCGGCTTTCGAGCGGAACCTCTCCCAGGCCTGCACGGAAACGCGGCGCATGATCCGGACCTATGCAGCCATTCTGGAGCAGGACGGCGAACTTTTGAGCAACGCCCTGGTTCAGCTCGAGACGGAGGAGCGCAAGTATCGCCAGGGAAGGACCGATCTTTATTTCGTCATACAGGCGCGCAACTCGCTCCTGAACTACGAGCTGCTGCGCATAACCGATTACGCCCAATCTAAATCCCTCGAGATCCAACTGCTCGGGTTGATGGACCAGATCAGAAAATAATGAAACAGAAATCAAAATCGAAGACCGCGCCGAGCGGGCGCATCATCGAAGCCGCGAAGGTCGAATTCGCGGAGCGGGGTCTCACGGGATCGCGCGTCGAATCGATCGCCCGTCGCGCCGGGGTGAACCCGGCGCTGGTGCTCTACTATTTCAAATCCAAGGACGCGCTCTATACCGCCATACTCAGGGAAATATTCGGCGAGCTGGACCGGGAGAACCTGATCGTCCGGCTGAAGGATTTCCAACTGAGACCGCCGCAAAAGCTCTATATCGCGGTGTATCTCGTCGTGCGGCTTTTTCTCAAACCACGCGATCCCGATTACTACCGGATAGTTTTCCACGAGCTGGCGGATGGCGGCGTGCATATAAAAAAGATGGCGCTGGAATTCATCATTCCCGAGCGGCGCGAGATGGTGCTGCAGATCATCCGCGATGGCATCGAGACCGGCGACTTCAGGCCGTGCAACCCGCTGCTCGTCGTCCACGGCATATTCTCGTATGTCACAAACCTCGTGCTTTTCAGCAATCTGTACAACGAGACGGCCCTGAAGGAGCTGCTGTACGGCGGGAATTCCGAATCGGTCGTGCTCGATCACATTCTGCAGCAGGTCTTTATCGGGCTCGATCCCGGCAGAAAAAACGTCCGTCTCCCCGAAATGCCGGGGGAGATACTGCAGTTTCTTGATGAAATAATCAAAAACTACTGATGCGGCATGCACTCATCCACAAACCACCGGCCTGGAATCAACGTCCCCCCTCCAAATTTCCGTCGAATGACCGAATTTTTAAAATTGACATCCGGCAGGATCGTATATCCGCCCACCTCCGCGTGGTATGATCATTTCAGCTTATTTCCCTGATTTTCATTTTTAGTTCGCCTGACATTGACTGTAAAGCTTTTGCCGTCACCGCGAGATCGCTGGAACTCAATGCCGTCGATTGGACCATCTGGTTAATGTCGGAAATCGATTTCGCGATTTCGCTAATGGCAATGTTCTGTTCATCTGTGGCCTTTATGATGTGCTCCGCCTCAGTCCTGACCACATCGGCGATCTGTTTCATTTCACGGCGGTTTTTATCTTGAGTTTGGACAAGGGCGAATATTTCGCCTCCATGCTTTTCAAGAAGTGAGATATTTTCGATGATGTCTCTCAGGACTTCCATCGAAGTCCCGATATTTAAATTCGTATCCCTTTCCCTTTCCGCGGTAATTTTGACAAGCGTATTGATTTCCTTCAAACTGCCCATCGAACGTTCCGCGAGCTTGTTGACCTCGTCGGCAACCACCGCGAAACCGCGACCCTGTTCACCCGCACGCGCGGCCTCGATTGAAGCATTGAGCGCCAATAGC
This sequence comes from Spirochaetota bacterium, assembly GCA_035477215.1. Classification (NCBI taxonomy): domain Bacteria; kingdom Pseudomonadati; phylum Spirochaetota; species Spirochaetota bacterium. The sequence goes on from DATIKU010000042.1 coordinate 55,708, forward strand.
TGCACCTTGTCAAAGATGTCCTCGAGCATGGCCATCACGGAAGAGAGCTGGCCGGTGCTTTCAACATTGAAACGAATGTTACGCTCCAGCATGCCGATCGCGGATCCTCCCCTCTCGGCCAGGTCCATAATATTTGAAAATATTTTGGAAACGGTTTTGGACTGGGACTGCAGGGAATCCACAATATCCGACATTGCCCCGATCGAACCGAAAAGGCCTCCCAGGGAATGGTTCTGCCTGTGCGTTCCGTCGCTGACCCCGGCGACGCTGGCCGCCACCTCCTCTATGGCGGAGGTGATCTCTTCGGTCGCCGCCGCCTCACTCTGAGCTATATGCGAGAAATCACCGACGGTGGCCGACATCTTCCCGGCAGATTCCGAAAGTTTCTCGGAACTGACATTGATGATCCCAAGGAGCTTACGTATGATTTCCAGCTGACTTTTATGCTTTTCCATGTCGGCTCTCGTGAGGCTGATGGTCCAGTTGAACGCCGAATTGACCAGTATGATCAGGATGAAGCAGAGTACAAACGCGGCCGTGGCGTCGATAAGGGTAGTTTTAGCCATCAGAGGGTCCAGGTCGGGGTACTGCCCGGGGGTTTTGACGAAGAAATAAACCTGAACCCCGATCAGGGCTGCGGTAATCAAGCTAAGCCACAGGCGATCGGTAAACAGCACACCGAAAGCGATCAGCGCGTATGAAAAATAAATCCAGGTGGTGAACGAAATGTAATCGGTATTGAATTTCAGCACCGTCCCGGCCATAAGGGCGCCCATCGAAACAAGCATGATCAGCACCGAAGCGGTCTTATATCTACCGTGGAAAACGAGGAAAAGACTTAACACTGCGCCGGTAATTAGGGGGGCGGTGATCTTCAGAAGGAGAAAAAAACGATCCAGGCTGACCCAGAGTATGCTCATCTGGATAAGGACCAGCGCCCCGGCCAGGCAGGCATTATAGATAAAGAGATACTGGGCCCTCTTCCGGGTGAGATAATCAGAATCGGAGTACCGCCCAAGCATAACGGGAATCATTCTGCTAATCATACAGGCCCCCTAAATATCATATTGTATTACAATATTATCCGGACAACCTTCTGCGGTCAATTCCCTTTTCCTGGGGACGCATCCCTTCACAGGCGGCCTGCTTCATGGCGTGATGCGGATGGGAGCGCGGCGGTTATCCAAAATATGCCGGTGAAATTGCGGGCGCGACAATCCCGTTTATCGCTTTCCTGATCCGGGTTAAGCATGGCATCCTCCGGCCGTATCCCGGATATCAGCCCCATAATCAAAAAATATAATTTCAAGGTTCGATTATATTTTTTACCGATTTCGTCATACCCGGAGCACAAACGACATGAAAAACATCGGCCTCATTTTCGAGGTGCGGTGATTACGGCGAGGATAAATGCGCAAAACATGATGCCCTCGGGCAATATATATGGCGCATAACGACAGATGCGGCCATAAAAGATTCTCTTTCGAAACTCACGCCTTCCTCGCCGAGTCGCGCAGCGCCGACGCGAGCATGCGCGCGAGCGTTCTCATGTGGCGGCGCACCTCGCGCGGCGATCGGCCGGGGTAATTCCTGAAGGTGATGAGCACGCCGTTGAGCGCGGCGAAAAGCGCGTGGGAGGCAAGCCGCGTCGTGCGCTTTTTCCATGCTGCGCCGAAAAGCTCGTCGAATCGGTCCAGGAGCGCTCGCTCGGCCGCGTTGAGCCGCTCGACAAGCCCGGGCCCAAGCGAACCGTCGAGCATGAAGTGCGTCATCATTCGGAAGTACTGGTCGTTGTCGCAGAGGTAGCGGACGAAACGCTCGGCGGCATCTTCAAGCGCGCCATTAGCGCCGGCCTTCGCGGCGATGCGCCCGAGCTCGCCGATGATAACATCTGCGCCCCGCAGAAATGCCTCGACGAAGAGGGACTGCTGGTCGGGGAAGTGCCGGTAAATGAGCGCGGGAGACACCCCGGCCTCGCGCGCGATATGGCGCATCGTCACCTCGCCGAAGGACCTGGCGGCGAATACGCGCTCGGCGGCGTCGACGATGAGCGAGCGGCGCGCCGCGCGTTCCTTCTCGCGCAGCAGATCGATCGTCTTTCCGCGCTTCGGCGATTGAACCGTATCCTTCGCCACAAATCCTCCATCAATTACTGTGCCCGCCGGCCGGGGTCGCCCTGCATTTATCTCCCGAACCCCACACCCTGTCAAACGCTTAAAGCCGCCGGGCGTTCCATGAGCGAAGGCCGTCATCACCCCCGGGCTTTCCCAAGCCCCCGAAAGCCAAGACCCCCTCCGATAAAACGCGACAAAAAAATACAGAGGGAGGCGATGTTATGTTCTTAACATTTTTTACCGCGCTGTTATTTACTGTACGCTCAAACAGCGAGAGGAGGAATCCGCCATGAAATCCAATGTCGTCATCATCAACGAAAAGGACAACGTCGCGATCGCCCTTGAGGACATCGCAGCGGGAAGCGCCGCGAGCCTCCCGGACGGCGCCGAGATACGGGCGCATAGCGACGTGCCCTACAGCCACAAGATCGCGCTCTCCGACCTTTCGCCGGGCGACGAAATCGTCAAATACGGCGAGGTGATCGGCAACGCGAAGGAAACGATACGAAAGGGCGAGTGGGTGCACACGCACAACCTCGAGATAAGGGACTGAAAAGGAGGATCGAGCCATGGCGACATTCAAAGGATACGAACGCCCCGAAGGCCCGGCGGGCATACGAAATCATGTTGCGGTGCTGCCCTCCGTGGCCTGCGCCAACGGCGTGGTGGCCGCAATCGCGCGCGCGGTGCCGGAGGCGGTGCCGATGTATCACGGTCACGGTTGCGGGCGGGGAGGCGCGGACCTGGAAATCCACCAGCGCACCCTCGTCAACCTGGGGAAGAACCCGAATGTTGCGGCGGTGCTGGTGGTGGGCCTGGGATGCGAAGTGCTGCGCGCGGAAGGCCTGGCGCTGGGTATCTCGCTTTCCAAAAAGCCGGTGGAATATTTTTACATTCAAAACGAGGGCGGCTCGCGAAGGGCCGCCGCGAAGGGCGTCGAAATAGTAAAGCGCATGCTCGCGGAGGCCGCGAAGCAGAAGCGCAGGGAGTTCCCGCTTTCCGAAATCAGGCTGGGCCTGGAGTGCGGGGGTTCGGACTCGTTTTCGGGAGTCACGGCCAACCCGGCCGTCGGCCTTGCCGCGGACTGGCTGGTTTCCGAGGGAGGCACAGTCATCCTTACCGAAACGACCGAGATGATCGGAACGAGCCACATCCTTGAGCGGAGGGCGAAGGACGCGGCGATCGCGCGGGGCATCAGCGAGCGCATCGCGGCGCAGGAGAAGCGCACGCACGAAATTCTGGGGCCCCTGGCCTCGTATGTGATCGCGCCCGGAAATATGGACGGCGGCATGAGCTCGATCCGCGAGAAGTCTCTGGGATGCATCATTAAAGCGGGAAACACCACGATCAATCAGGTGCTCAACTACGCCGAGATACCCTCCGAGAAGGGCCTGGTTATAATGGACGGCCCCGGCTACGACATCGAGTCGATGACCGGCATCGCCGCGGCGGGCTGCCAGGCGATGATCTTCACGACGGGGCGCGGCAATCCGATCGGCTACCCGGTTGTGCCTGTGATCAAGGTCGCGAGCACCAGCCAGCTGTTTGAAAAGATGGAAGACGACATGGACGTAAACGCCGGCAGGATTCTCGAGGGCAGACTGCTTTGCGAAGTAGGGGACGAGCTGAAGGCCCTTTTGCGCAGGGTGCTCGACGGCGAAAAAACCAGGGCCGAGATAAACCAGCAGGACGGGATAATCTGCATGTACACACTTAACCCGTCATTCTAACGCGGGCCGCGGGGCAATAATAAATGCGGGAGGTTTTATTACGAATGTTTTCCTGTTCCGGCGAATTGCGTATCGGTGTGTTACGGAAGGAATTGTGCGCCGGGTGCGAAAGAAACGATATAAAAACAAACCACCTATGACACTCCTCGCCGCTTTGTTTGCTGTTTGTGCGCTCATGCTTTTCGCGCCAGACCCGGGCACGACCGCCCCGCCGGACCCGGCCACAAAGCACGGCGTCCGGATCCTTCGCGACATCCGGGGCGCGCCGCACGTCTTCGGTAAAAAGGACACCGACGCGGCCTTCGGCCTGGCCTACGCGCATGCCGAGGACGACTTCCGAACCATGCAGCTTATCATGATGGCGATCAGCGGCCGCCTTGCGAGCGTGCTCGGGCCCGGAGGCGCCGGTAACGACTACCTCGTGCATCTGATCCGGCTGCGGGACACGGTCGACGCGAAATACCATACCGATCTCGATCCACAAGCGCGCGCTGCGAGGAGAAAGACGCCGACAAACCCGATGCACCGGCCCATCATCGCATACCGTTCGATGAAGTCCAGAAGTTCTAAAAACTCAACTGCCGGCGCCCGGAGCAGTGCCACTAAAAGTCCAAGGGCCTCTTGACGGTTTAATACACAGAAAACTGCCCCCCCGCGGCATAAAGTTCCGCGGCATACCGCCGGTTATCAGAAGTCCGTGCTTTGAAAAATGTCCTCGCCTCCCGGGAGAAATCGCCATCTTCTTTGGAAAAGGCCCCTTGACAGGGGCCTTATAATTAATCCATTCATGCCGCGGAGAGTCCGGGGGTGGTGAAGAGCAGCCGGGGCGCGAGGCCGGTGGGGACCGCCAGCAGGAAGGGCCTGCGCCTTCCCCACCGGCTGGTCGGTGAGGACGTCGTACACGGTACCCGGCATCATGATGAACCCCGCGAAGGCGCTGTCACGCCCCCACCGTCACGGCATGCACGCCGCCGAGAGTGTGCCACGCGGGGGCGGGAAAGTAAAAATCAATTTCATGCGCCCGGGGATGGGTGCCGTTCAATATTGAAAATCACTTTCCGGGTTTAAACACCAGTTTGGCCTTCATGTTTTTCTCGACGGCCTCCCTGTCCATCCACATGGGGATTGACTTAACCTCCATCCACATCCGTGTCTGGTCGTCATAGTGCGGGGAAAGCCAGCGCTCGGATTGCCCGGTGGATATCACGAACCTCGCGTTATGGAGATCGGCGAAGTCAATGACATGGCGCATAGACGCCCCTTCGGTCACTTTATAGGGTTTCTCGGAAATGTTTCTGAGGAACCCGGGCCTCACCGTCGAGATGTCCCCGGGAAAGGCGAACGGGCCGATGTTCCAGAGCCACTTGAAAGGCGCGACGGAACCGAGGGCGTGCTTGAACGTGTACGTATGGACCTTCCCCCATTTCCATTTCGAGATGTCCCCGCCGAAATACGCGGTGAGCTCCCTGTCCGCGTCGCTGAGGCTCTTGACGAGAATGTCTTCTCTTCCTTCGATCTTCTTCGTGGCCGGGTCGTCATACCAGCTCGAGTAGGGACCGCCGCGCAGCATCAGCAGGCAGATTCCCGACGAGTACGACATCTGGTCCCTGTAATCCCCGTAAAGCTGCGCGTCCATCTTGTTTCCGAATAGATTGTCCATCGCCCGGGCGAAGACCTCGAAGGCGATGGTCATCCCGACGCTTTCCACGTCCGATGAGCCGTCCCATTCCCTGAGGTACCGGGCCAGTTCCTCCGTTCGACTGTCCCGGGCCTTGAGGCCCTTGACGGCCTGGATGACAAGCCCGGCTATCTCAAGGCCGAACAGGGAGTGCGTGTCGGCCTGGATTTCCCTCATGCTTTCGGAGGTGGCGGGCCCGCCGGATTTGAGCAGTTTTTCTATCCTCATGGCCCGGTATGGAAGGACCACGGCGCTTGGTTGTATTGCATACGGGTAGCGCCCATCGGATATCTCGTTATTGGCCGTCACGATGTAGCCCGCCCTGGGATTGTAGAGCTCGGGGAGCTCTTCAAAGGGGATGACCCCTTTCCATTCATGTTCCCCGTCCCATCCCGGAACGGGCTCCAGGCCGGTTCCCCTGGTCCGCGTGGGCACCATCCCGCTTACTTTGAAACCAATATTACCCTCCCTGTCGGCGTAAACCCAGTTCCACACGAACGCGTTGTAACGGGAGAGCGCTTTCTTGAACGACGGCCAGTTTTTCACCGTCATGATATCCATCGAAAAGGTGGTTATTCCTTTCATGGCCCCGTCCACTGTCCTCAGTGCCAGCGGCGGTCCGTCCTTGACCGGTTCCTTTGTCAGCGAGTTGATTATGGGGCCGTGCCTGCTGATGAGAACGTTTACATCGACGTATTTTTTGCCGTTGCCTGATTTTAAATATATCCTTTCGGAAACGACCTTGAAGGGCTCATACCTCCCCTTGTACAGGTATTCCCCGGCGTTCGCGGGGTTGACCTTCTCGATATAGATGTCCTGTATGTCGCCTCCGGTGGTGGTCGCGCCCCAGGCGATGTGCCGGTTGTGCCCGGCGATGATTCCAGGAAAGCCCGGAAGCGTTATCCCGGTAACGTCGATCCCGTCCCCGCAGAGGTGCGCCTGATACCACAGCGAAGGGAGCATCAGCGGCATGTGGTAGTCGTTGGCCAGTATCGGCTTCCCTGACCTGGTGCGCCTGCCGGAAACGGCCCAGCAGTTGCTGTGCACCATCATGCTGTGGAGCCCGCTGTAGCCGGCCAGGAGGGAGTCGGCTTTCAATACTTCCGCGATCACGCGGGGGTTTACCCTCGGGATCGCATCTCCCGTGCTGCCGGTGCCGTCTATTGCCAGCGGCATTCCCTCCCCGTCGGCGTGATGCCCGGGGAGACTCATGTAGGGGCCATGATAGGAGAGGGCGGGAAACAGCTCCCTCCCTCTTTTGTCGCCCAATTGGGACCGGGCAGACAGGCGGGCGAGCTCGAATTTCCAGTTGTGGTTGTTGAGAAACGACTGGTACATGATTATGGCGAGCAAGTCCTGCGCCGTGAAAGGCTCGGGCGCGTACCCGAGCGCGCGAAATTCCATCGGCAGTTCACCCTTTTTGTTCTTTATGTAATGGTTGATTCCGTTGAGAAACGCTTCCAGATACTCCTTTTCCCCGGCCGTGAGACCCTCCTGTGTTTTCTTCGCGCCGCGGCCGAAACCGAGGACGCGTGAGAACCTGTCCGCTTCCAGGGCGATCTCGCCGAACAGCTCGGACAACCGCCCGAGCGAGACCCTGCGCAGGATGTCCATCTGCCAGAGCCTGTCCTGCGCCATCGAATAACCGAGACCGAAGGCAAGGTCATTTTTCGTGCCGGCGAAAATATGGGGAATGCCGTAGGTGTCCCTTATAACCTCGATGTTTCCCCGTATACCGGGTACCGAAAGAATCCCCTCGTAGCCCGGCAGCGTCGACTTCACGAAGATATACGTGCCGCCGGCCAGCAAAATCAGTATGATGACGACAGCCACTCCGATGCGTCGCAGCGTTTTCATTGTTGCGGCCTCATGAATGTTTAAATTTTTTTATCCATAGGAAAGTGCGTCACCCTGCGGCAAAAAGTTTACGTGGCATACTGCCGTTTATCGGCAGTTCCCCCTTTGAAACAAGTCCTCTCTCCCCGGGGAAAAGCCCCTCGTGCAGCGGCCGTTTAAAATTTAATTCTTAGATTTCATTCTACAATCGTGTGTAAAAAACAGCAAGGATATTACCGGGGCCGATACAATCGCTTTAATGACGCTTATTCAAACACTCATACAATCAGGTTCTATATTCTCCTGTTTTTGTGCTCTGGTAAATTCTTCAGCGTAAGACCCGGAGATGCTTCTCTGTTTCTCTTGAATCGAAAATCGCAGCAGGGGCCGCCATAATTCAGCGTGGTCGTGCGGTGAAGACCCGTACGCAGCGCTCTCGATGCGGCCAGATCGCCTACGCATATGCACGGCATGTACTGCTCGGCGCCCATCTGCCGTAAAAGTTTCAATACCGCGCATTCGGTATAGTCCGTCCCGTAATCAAAATCGGCGCTGTCTCCATCCACCTATTCGATGACCCAGTCACCGGGATATGTATCCAATTGCGATTGTACGGCGAATCATCTGAGCTTTTTCCGGTGCGAACCCGAGAACTCAATCCACCGGAGCAGCCACTTCAGGAAAGATGCACACGACGATGCCGCAGTGCAGGGCCGCCACGACGGCCGTCGCGATGAAGGCTACGATTATGGCTGTGGTCTATTCTAAAGCGGAAATTGAATTACACGTCCCGCCTGCCTGTACACAACGGCGGACGGACGATGTCAATCGCTTTCCTGTGGAGAGCGGGGGGGGGG
>DATIKU010000043.1 GCA_035477215.1 Spirochaetota bacterium
ACATTGATACGTGCAGCATCAATAATGGAAGGCGGGACTCTTATGGAACGATCCGACAAAAAAACCGTTTTCATTTCCATCACTGTTCTCGCGTGCATTATCACCGTGGTTCAATGCTCGAAAGATGACGCCGCCCTGCTCGACAGGAGCATGAAGATTTCCGAAAAAGCCCCGGTCAACCGGGAGCTCCGAAAGTTAAAAGAATCCGTACCATCGGCAAAGGACGACTTTGAGCGATCGGAAATCCACCAGAAAATTTCTGAAATAGAGTCCGATAAGGGCGATACGGCGAACGCGATCAGGTCGGCGCGAGAATCCATCAAGTATTATCCCAACCAGGCGCGCGCCCACTACCTGCTCGGGAAATCGTACCTGGCCTCCGGCAGGCTGGACGATGCCGAAACTGAACTCCGCCGGGCGCTGGAGCTTGACGAGCGGCTGGCCGATGCTCACTTCGAGATGGGGAACCTGAAATATAAAAGAAAACAGTACCCCGGGGCGCTCTCCGAATACGAGAAGACCGTAAAACTCGATCCCAAAAACTTCCAGGCCTTCAACAATATGGGCGTCATCAATTACCAGCTTAACCGCCCGGCCGACGCTGAAAAGGCCTTGCTCAGGGTTGTCGCGCTTCGGCCCGATTTCGCCGCCGTTTACAAAAACCTCGGAATCATCTACGAACTGAAATTGAAAGATACCTCCCGCGCGCGCGAATATTATACGCGCTACCTGGAAAAAACTCCCGGCGCTCCCGACCGTAACGCGGTCAAGCTCTGGATTGCGAATCTGGGGAAATAGGGGGTTCGATCGTGAGAACGAAAATATATATCATCCTGACGGCATGTACACTCGCCCTCGGGGGAGCCGCACTCACACAGGACGATACGGTCCGTTTCGCGGTTGCTCCCTTCGAAAACCTCAACGCCGGGGCGGATGAGTCGGGTATCGGAAGCGAGGCCGCGCGTCACATCGAGCAGTCGATGAGCGCCTCACCGCATTTCGCTCTTCGGAAAGGCGGCGAGATCGCCGCCTTTCTCGAGAGTCTCACCCTCGCGCAGGCGGGGCTCGGAGACACCGGCCCTGTAGACGCGGCCGGTAAGCGCCTTAAGATAACGCACCTGACGGTTGGATCGGTGGCGCTTATCGGCGGCCGCTACGAGGTGGACGCGCGCTCCGTCAACATCGAAAACTGGACGATCGTACACTCTTCCGGGTGCGGGACATACAGCCTCGATTCGGCCTGCTCGTATATCGGGCGCGACACGGACATCACGCTGACCGGGGAAAACCTCGCCTCGCGCGAGGCCGCGGCTAAAGAAAGTCCGACGATCTCGGTCTTTCGTTTCGGCGATTCCAACCCGGCCGCGTACGAGGCGGGAATCAGCGGTCCATTCGCCGAAATCCTCAACAGTGAGCTCGGAGCGCTCGGCGATATCGCGGTCATCGAGCGCACGCACCTCAAATCCGTAATCAACGAGAAAGCCCTCGAGATGGCCGGAGTCGTCGAAAACGATAATTCCGCCGGCTATTTCAACGTGCGCGGAATCGCCCACAAACTGGAGGGGGAGATTCGTGCTTTCAGCGACATCATCAGCGTGGGCTACCGTGTGGTCAATACGGGAAGCGGCAGGACCATTCATTCGGGTTACACCGAGGTGGGAAATCCCGATGCGTTGCGGCCGCTTGCCCGCCGTATCGCCCGCGAGGTGGCTGATTCCATCAACAAGCGCACGGGAACCGCGACCATCACGACAACACCCTCCGGTGCCGAGATCTTCATAGACGGCGAGAGCGCGGGGAAATCTCCCCTCACACTCACCCTCAAAACGGGTCGGCACACGGTCAAAGCAACCACCGCCGAACACGAGCCCGGCACCGGCGAGGTCGAGGTGCTTCCGGGGAAGACGACCGTGCTGGCGCTTCGCATGGAACGGATCCGCCAGCGCCTGCTCCAGGAGGCCTTTGCCTTCGAACAAAAGAACGACTGGGAGGCGGCACTCGGCAAATACCAGGAATTCATCGACCGGTACGGCGAATCGGAGTTCGCGAACATGGCCTATTACCGCAGGGGCCACATACTGCAGTTTTATCTCAAACAGCACGATGAGGCCGTCGCCTGCTTCGAAACGCTGATCGGACGGTACCC